>DATISQ010000223.1:0-6738 GCA_035581905.1 Cryobacterium sp. | reverse complement strand
CCCACCCAACCATCACTCGGCGCCGCGAACCAACCAGATCGCGGAATTCCTAGCGAACGCTCGGCCCGTAGTATCCGGCGAGGTAGTCGTGCGTGACCACGCGGCACTCCGTGATGAACCGCTCATCACCCTGCGGGTCGGAGCGGAACGCCCGCGACAGGATCGAGTCGCCCATCTCCACGGCGACCTCGAGCCGGAAGGTCAGTTCGTCACCGCCGTCGAGACCGAACTCCTCGACCAGCATGCCGGCCACCCGACGGGCGAAGTAGCCCGATTCGAGGTCTTCGACCACAGGAACGCCCTGCCGGTCGTTGAAATGCATGATGCGAAAGCCCGGCTCGGAGCGGTACAGGTCGACGAAGGCCGTGATGGCCACGTCGAGGGCCTGCCACCAGTCCGTCGGGGCACTCGTCTTGAGGAGTTCCGAAACCCGGCTCCGGAAGCGCAGCACCGCACGCTCGCGCAGAGCCTGCAGCACCGCGACCCGATCGGGGTAGTACCGGTACACGGTTCCGATCGACGCGCCGGCGCGCTCTGCCACCATCGCGGTCGTGATGCGGTCGAAGCCGACCTCGTCCACGACGACGGCGGCGGCGTCGAGCAGACCCGACAGTCGTGCAGTGCTGCGCTGTTGGATCGGTTCGATGCGTGCCTGTTGGGCCGGCACAAAAGGATCCCCACCGAAAAGGTCACTGAGTGACACTTGTCCTCCTTGAGAGTAAGTCACTAATACTAGGCGGCAAATTGCCCCGCGTCGTGCAGTGTCGGCGTGTCTCGCCCGTCGGCACAGAAATGAACGCCGGATGTCCCGCCTGGCCGACTTCACGGCCGGGTTGCGTCGTGCGCGTGCAAGACTAGAGACGTGCCCACGTCTCCTCGAATCCCGCCCACGGGCACGCCAGCGAAGATGATGCATCGCGCCGCGCGCATCGAGGACTGGCTGCACTTCAAACGCGAACACTCGGCTCGTAAGCGCGGCTACCTGCCCACGGTGATCCCCTACTCCGGCTACGGCTCGACTGAATGGGTGCGCATCCTCTGCCGGGTACTGCTGACCAAACCGGTCAAACCCGGCTCCGCGCTGGCCCGCCGGCACCGGGGCGCCGACCGCCGCGAGACGGGCATCCGGGGCTGGCGCAGCTTCACGAGTGTCCCGGTCAACGATGTGACGGTCACCATCGAGATCAACGGCTCCCTGCACCGGGTGCAGGCCGACCGCGGCGGCGTGGTCGACACGGTCGTTCCGGTCACGCTCACCCCGGGCTGGCACACGGCCAAGCTGCACACGGACGATACCGCCGAGCCGGTCGAGGCTCCCCTCTTCATCGTGGCCCCGTCGGTGCGCCGCGGGATCATCTCCGACGTCGATGACACGGTCATGGTGACCACCCTCCCCCGCCCGCTGCTCGCGGCCTGGAACACCTTCGTGCTCGACGAACACGCCCGGGTGCCCACGCCGGGCATGGCCGTGTTCCTGGACCGGCTGTCAGCGGAGAACGAGGGGGCCCCGATGATCTACCTGTCGACCGGAGCCTGGAACGTCGCCCCGACCCTGACCCGGTTCCTGAACCGCAACCTGTACCCGTCGGGGACGCTCCTCCTCACCGACTGGGGACCCACCCACGATCGCTGGTTCCGCAGCGGCCAGGAACACAAGCGGGCCAACCTGCGCCGTCTGGCGCTGGAGTTCCCGGACATCCGCTGGATCCTGATCGGCGACGACGGCCAGCACGACGAGGCCATCTACGCTCAGTTCCAGCGGGACTTCCCCGGAAGCGTCGAGGCGGTGGCGATCCGCCAGCTCTCCCCCAGTGAGGCCGTGCTGGCCGGGCGCCTGGCCAAGGAAACCAACGCCGCACCGCGGGATCCCCGCTGGGTGCACGGGCCGGACGGATCGTCCCTCGCCCGGCAGCTCGCGGACCACGGCCTGATCTAGCGGCTACGGCTACGGGGCGAGGATGCGGTCGAGGCCGCGGTTGATTTGGCGAGCCCAGAGCGGGCCCCGGTAGAGGAAACCGGTGTACCCCTGCACGAGCGTCGCACCCGCGGCGAGGCGTTCGGCCACGTGCTCCGCGGTCTCCACGCCGCCGACCGAGATCACGCAGAGCTCGCGGGGAACCACGGCCCGGATCACGCGCAGCACGGCCAGGGAACGGGCACGGAGCGGGGCACCGGAGAGACCGCCGGCTCCGGCGGCGTCGACGGTGGCGGCATCCGTGGTCAGTCCGGCGCGGGAAATCGTGGTGTTCGTGGCGATGATGCCGTCCAGACCCAGCTCCACGACGAGTTCGGCGATGCGGGTCACTTCCGTGTCGGCGAGGTCGGGGGCGATTTTCACCAGCAGGGGTGTGGCGCCGGCCTCGGCCTTGACCGCCCGCAGCAGCGGAGCGAGCTGATCGAGTTCCTGCAGTCCGCGCAGCCCGGGCGTGTTGGGCGAGCTGACGTTGACGACGAGGTAGTCGGCCAGAGGCGCGAGCAGGGCAGCGCTGACGAGATAGTCGGCGGTGGCGTCCTCGACGGCGGTGACGCGGCTCTTGCCGATGTTGATGCCCAGGACCGGGCGCCCGGCAACGGAGCGAACGCGGGCGAGGCGCACCCGGGCGGCGCGAGCCCCGGAATTGTTGAAGCCCATCCGGTTGACGACCGCACGGTCGGGGACCAGCCGGAACAGTCGCGGCTTCGGGTTGCCGGGCTGCGGGACGGCGGTGATGGTGCCGACCTCCACGTGCCCGAATCCGAGCTGGCCGAGCCCGATGACGGCTTCGCCGTCCTTGTCGAAGCCGGCGGCCACGCCGAACGGGGACTCGAATCGCAGGCCCAGGGCGTCGACACCGAGGTCGGTGCGCGGGCGCGTGAAGCGGTGCACGACCCGGCCGACCCCGAGCGTGGGCAGCGCCCGGATCACGGTGAAGGCCAGGTGGTGGGCTCGTTCGGGGTCGAGCCGGGTCAGGAAGAGCGAGAAGACCAGCGGATACACGGGTCGCCTAGGACTCGGCCGGGCGGTCGGCGCCCGCGGCACCGGCGGCGCCGTGCTCGGTGCGGGAACCGTGCTCGGTACGCAGCTGGGCGATCGCCGCCTCGAAGTCCTCGAGCGAGTCGAATGCCTGGTAGACACTCGCGAAGCGCAGATAGGCCACCTCGTCGAGGTCGCGCAGCGGCGGCAGGATGGCGAGGCCGACCTCGTTCGCGTTCACCTGCGACGCACCGGTCTGACGGATGGTCTCCTCCACCCGCTGGGCGAGCATGGCCAGGTCGGAATCCGTCACCGGACGACCCTGGCAGGCCTTGCGCACGCCGGACACGATCTTGTCGCGGCTGAACGGTTCGACGACTCCGCTGCGCTTGACGATGTTCAGGCTGGCGGTCTCGGTGGTACTGAACCGCCGGCCGCATTCGGGGCACTGTCGGCGCCGGCGGATGGAGAGTCCGTCGTCGCTCGTGCGCGAGTCGATGACTCGGGAGTCCGGGTGGCGGCAGAACGGGCAGAACATCGTGTGGCCAGCCTACAGGCCGGGAGCGAAGCGGGCCGTGACGGCGTCGCCGTGCGCCGGCAGCGCCTCGGCCGCGGACAGGGCCGCGATGTGGTCGGCGACCGCGCGCAGGGCCTCCCGACTGTAGGTGACCACCTGCTGGGGGCGGAGGAAGGTGTAAGCGCCGAGTCCGGAGGAGAACCGGGCCTGCCCGCCCGTCGGCAGCACGTGGTTCGAGCCGGCCACATAGTCGCCCAGGCTCACGGGCGAATGCGGGCCGAGGAAGATGGCGCCGGCGTTCTCGATCAGCGCGAGCACGGCATCCGGGTCGCTCGTCTGGATCTCGAGGTGCTCGGGACCGAACGCGTTGCTGAATGCAGCCGCGGCGTCCAGGTCGTCCACGAGCACAATCCCCGACTGGCGCCCGTTCAGGGACGCGGTGACACGGATGCTGTGGGTGGTGCTCTGCATCAGGTCGACCAGGTGGCGGGAGACCGCGTCGGCGAGCTCCACCGAATCGGTGACGAGCATGGCGGCGGCCAGCTCGTCGTGCTCGGCCTGGCTGACCAGGTCGGCCGCGACGATCCGGGGGTCGGCGGACGCATCCGCGATGACCAGGATGTCGGTCGGGCCGGCCTCGGAGTCGATGCCGGTCACCCCGCGCACGAGGCGCTTGGCCGCGGCCACATAGACGTTGCCCGGTCCGGTGACGAGCTGCACCGGGTCGAGGCCCAGCCCGGGGACGCCGTAGGCGAAGGCGCCGACCGCGCCGGCGCCGCCCATGGCATAGATTTCGTCGATGCCGAGCAGGCCCGCCACTGCGAGGATGGTGGGGTGCACGCGGCCGTCGAAGTCGCTCTGCGGCGGCGACGCCAGCGCGATCGAGGACACGCCCGCGATCTGCGCCGGAACCACGTTCATCACGACGCTCGAGGGATAGACGGCCTTGCCGCCGGGCACGTACAGGCCGACCCGGTTGATCGGCTGCCAGCGCTGCGTGATCGTGGCACCGTCGGCGATCGTGGTGGTCACCTGCGGCGGCACCTGGGCCGCACTGGCGATGCGAACGCGGCGGATGGTCTCCTCGATGGCCGTGCGCACAGCGGGGTCGAGCCCGGTCAGCGCCTCAGCGACATGGGACGCGGGAACACGCACCTGGGACGGACGCACCCGGTCGAGGCGTTCCGCCTGGTCGAGGAGGGCGTCCTCGCCTCTGGCCCGCACATCGTCGATCAGTTCGGCCGCGACGTCGCTGGCCGCGGTCACGTCGGTGAGCGCACGCGGGACGGCTGCGAGCAATTCCGCCGGAGTGGGCCGGGTCCCTCGGAGGTCAATAAACTGGATCATCGCGTTCCAGCCTAGCCATCAAGTCGTCCCCACCGGGAATAGGCTGAACGTCGAGGAGATTGATTCAGTCACATGAGCGACACCGCAGCACCCCAGCCCGCCACCGCACCTCTGGCCGAAGATCCCCAAGCACCGCTGGATCTGGCCGCCTTCAAGCATGCTTTCCGGCGTCACGCCGCCGGTGTCGCCGTGATCACCGCGTTGCGGCCGGACGGCACCCCGGTGGGCTTCACGGCCACGTCGCTGGCGTCGCTGTCCTCGGTTCCGCCGCTGGCGACCTTCAATATGGCCCGGTCGGCCAGCACCTGGCCTGCGATCGCCGAAAGCGACCGGGTCGTCATCCACATCCTCGGGGCGCGGGGCCGTGCCGTCGCCGAGGTGATGTCCGGTCCCGCCGACCAGCGCTTCGTCGGCGACCACTGGCAGCCCGGACCGCACGGCCTGCCCGTGCTGGCGGGCGTCACCTCGTGGATGGTCGGGCGCATCATCGAGCGCACGCTGGTGCACAACAGCGCCGTCGTGGTCGTGAAGATCGAGGAAGGCGGCATGGGCGAGAACGACGAGGCCCTGCTGTACCACGAGCGCACCTACCGAGTGCCGGGCGCCGAGGCCTAGCCGCGGCTGGAGACTAGTTCCGGCTCCGGTCCTGGCGGGCGGCTTCGCTGGCGGCGTCGCGGAGCCGGCGCCGCTCGGCCTCCGCCACGGCGGCCTCCTCCGGCGTGGGCGCGGTGCCGCCCAGGTGGCGCGGCTGCCACCATTGGCCGGCGCCGTCCACCGGGTAGTCCTTCTGCAGGCCGTCGACGAGGCCCTGCAGGGTGTCGTGGAGCGCCACCGTCATCGACTGCGCGTCCTCCCCCGAGGCGACCGTGAACGGCTCGCCGACGGCGAATCGGACGGGCACGCCGAACACCTCGCGCAGGGCCGGCTTGTGATTCTTGGTGAGCACCCGGTGCCCGCCCCAGACCGCGATCGGGATCACGGGAACCCCGGCCTCGGCCGCCATCCGGATAGCACCCGACTTCAGCTCGCGCACGGTGAAGGAGGTGTTCACGCCGCCTTCCGGGAACACGCCGAGCAGTTCGCCTGAGCGCAGCGCGGTCACGGCCTGGCCGTAGGCCTCCGCCCCCGCCTTCATATCGACCGAAATGTGCCGCATGCCGCGCAGCAGCACGCCGACGATTTTCTGGTCGAACGCACCCTTCTTGGCCATGAAACGGATGTGGCGGTGATTCTTGTGCCACAGCATCCACTCGACCAGAGCGAAGTCCATGTAGCCGAAGTGGGTGATCGCCAGCACCGCTCCCCCGGTATCCGGCAGATTCTTCAGACCGGTCACGGAGGGCTTGAGTCGCAGCAGGCCGAACACGGCCCGACCGGCCATAATCGCCGTGGTGTACAGAGGTTCCCGGGTGCCTGTGCTCATACCTCAAGGCTACGACCTGCGTAGGGTTTTGCGGCGACGCTGGTCGAGCCTGTCGGGACCCGAGTCACTCGTCGTCCCTGACAATATTCTTCCGTTCGACCGCGTCCGTCATCCGGGTGCGGGACTTCGTCACGTTGCGCCACTTCCGGGCCCCGGTTTCGAGCCAGGGTGGTGCCATGATCTGCACGGCACCCCGCATCATGCGGATGGCCCAGCCTGACGCGGCCAGGTAGCGGTGGTGCCACCAGCACAGGCAGACGCCGTTGTCGGTATGGGTTGGTCCGCCCTCGGAGTGCGGGATGACGTGGTGGATTTCGGTCATTCCGGCGGGGATCTTGCACCCCGGGATGATGCAGGTGCCGTCACGGAGTTGGATGGCGCGCCGCTGCGCGTGCGTGAAGCAGCGCTCGGGGGAGCCGAGGGCGATGATGCGGCCCTCGTCGTTGATGACGACTTTCTGCTGTCCGCCGTTGCTGATCAGGTCTGTGACGGCACTGA
>DATISQ010000222.1:0-3428 GCA_035581905.1 Cryobacterium sp. | reverse complement strand
GGTGCGCCCCGGCGGCAACGTGGCCAACGTGGGCGTGCACGGCAAGCCGGTGGAGCTGCACCTGGAGAACCTGTGGATCCAGAACATCAACATCAGCATGGGGCTGGTCAACACCAACACCACGCCCATGCTGCTCAAGCTCGTCGTGCAGAAGAAGATCCCCGCCGCCAAGCTGGCCACGCACCGGTTTTCGCTGGACCAGATCATGGAGGCTTACGACACCTTCTCCCGGGCCGCGGAGACGAAGGCGCTGAAAGTCGTGATCAGCCGGTAAACGATCAACCGGGCGGCAACTGTTGCCCGGTCGGACATCTGTTGCCGGCACACCAGCGACATTCGTCCGATTGGGCAACAGTTGCGTTGTCGAGGATCATGCCGACACGGCCACACTCACCTCGGCGGCTCGGTACGCTGAACATATGACTTCTGGACATTCCGACGGCGATAACCGGGACGACGCCCTGGGCTGGGCCGGCGACGACGACCCCACGCTCGCCATCGGGGACGAGGCCGGCACCGGCACCGGCACCGGCACCGGCACCGGCACCGGCACCGGCACCGACACGGGCGCCGCGCCGGCCGGCTCAGCCTCGGGCGAACCGCCGGAGGGATGGACCGTGACCGGTCCGGCATCCGCTGTCGAGGCGCAGACGGCGGCCGACGCCGCCCGGACCCGCACGGCCACGAGTTCTCTGGCGCTCGTCACGCTCGGCATCTTCGGCGGAATCTACCTGCTCTACACGATCGGCTGGTTCATCGGCGTGGCCCGCATCCGAATCCCGCAAGCCGATGTGCTGTCCGAGTTCATGTTCACCCTCGGCCTCTGGCTGGCCGTTGCCGCGCCGGCGGTCTGGTTCGCGGTGACGTTCTGGCTGACCAGAACACATCCCCGAGCCCGGATCGGCTGGCTGCTCCTCGGCGTCGTGCTGCTGGCCCCGCTGCCGTTCATCGCAGGACCGGGGGTCATCGCATGAGCGACGCACCCGTCACCCAGTCCCCGGTCGTCCCCTCGTCCCGTCGGCGCACCCCGCGCTGGCTGTCGACAGGCATCGCGATCCTGTTCGGCCTCTTCTACGCCTACGACATCTGGGAGGGCATCGGCAACCTCGTCGGCCTGAACATCCTGGCTCAGAGCCTCGACACCCAACTGAGCGGATTCGGCATCTTCGTGCTGCTCGTCGGCATCCTGGGCCCGCTCCTCGCCTTCGTGCTCGCCGCATGGATCGGGCGTTCCCGCACCTTCGCCGCTCAGGCGGCCCTGTTCCTGGCGGGCCTCTGCCTGAACGCCGCGATGGCCGCCAACATCTTCACGCTCGGCGCGGGCAGCCTGCTCGCCTAGGGCTCAGACGATCGCGACGACGATCAGCCCCATCAGCACCAGTTGCCCGACCAGCCGCGGCACGAGGGGAATCGCGGCCACGCCGAAGCGGTCCGGGTAGCGCGCGGCGAAGGCGTTGGCGGGGAACACCGCCGCCAGGAACACGATCAGGCAGATTCCCGCCGTCACAATCGTCGGCGGGTAGAGCAGCCCGATCCCGCCCGCGATCTCGCAGACCCCGGTGAGGATGACGAGGTTGGCGGGGCGGAGTACCCCGGTCGTGCGCAGTCGTGGCGGGATCATCGCCCGCATCGTGCGCGCCACACCGGGCACGAAATGCGTGATTCCGGCGCCGATGAAGAGCACCGCCAGCACGAGGCGGAGGACGAATTGGAGGTCGGGGAACGTAACGCTGCTCATGGCCCCATTCTCCAGCCGATAGAGTGTTTTCATATCTAGCGCCCCACGGTCGCGGCGCAATCCATGCATTTCTGCTGCTATCGGAGGATCCGTTTTCGTGTCAAAACCAGTTGTCCTAATCGCTGAAGAATTATCGCCTGCCACCGTCGACGCCCTCGGGCCCGACTTCGAGGTTCGCTCCGTAGACGGCACCGATCGGGTCGCTCTGCTCGCCGAACTGGCCACAGCGCATGCCGTCCTGGTGCGCTCGGCAACCAAGGTGGACGCCGAGGCAATCGCCGCCGCACCGCTGTTGAAGGTCATCGCCCGTGCGGGCGTCGGCCTCGACAACGTCGACATTAAAGCGGCCACGGCCGCGGGCGTCATGGTCGTCAATGCCCCGACCTCCAACATTATTTCCGCAGCGGAACTGACCGTCGGGCACATCATCAGCCTGGCCCGTCACATCCCGGCCGCCCACGGCGCCCTGGCGCAGGGGCAGTGGAAGCGCTCCAAGTACACCGGCGTGGAACTCTACGAAAAGACCATCGGCATCATCGGCCTCGGCCGCATCGGTGCCCTGATCGCGGCGCGGATGCAGGCCTTCGGCACGAACATCATCGCCTACGACCCCTACATCACCTCCGCCCGCGCCCAACAGCTCGGCGTGCACCCGGTCAGCCTCGACGAGCTCCTTGCGCAGTCGGACTTCATCACCATCCACATGCCCAAGACGCCCGAGACCAACGGCATGATCGGCGCCGAGCAGTTCAAGCTGATGAAGCCCACCGCGTTCGTCGTGAACGTGGCCCGCGGTGGCCTCATCAACGAGGATGACCTCTACGACGCCCTCACGGCCGGCACGATCGCCGGCGCCGGCCTCGACGTGTTCGTCAGCGAGCCGCCGACCGGGTCGAAGCTGCTCGGCCTCGACAACATCATCACCACGCCCCACCTCGGCGCCTCCACGGACGAGGCCCAGGAGAAGGCCGGCGTCTCCGTCGCCAAGTCGGTTCGCCTGGCCCTGTCGGGGGAGCTCGTCCCCGACGCGGTCAACGTCGCCGGCGGCGTCATCGACCCCTACGTGCGCCCCGGCATCCCGCTGGTGGAGAAGCTCGGCCAGGTCTTCTCCGGTCTCGGCGCCCACAGCCCGCTGACCAGCATCGACGTCGAGGTGCGCGGCGAGCTCGCCGACTACGACGTGAGCGTCCTCCGGCTCGCCGCCCTCAAGGGCGTTTTCACCAATGTCGTCAGCGAGAGCGTGTCCTACGTCAACGCTCCGCTGCTGGCCGAGCAGCGCGGCGTCGCCGTGCGCATGATCACCGACAAGGAATCGCCGGAGTACCGCAATGTGATCACCCTGCGCGGGGCCCTCGCGGACGGCTCGCAGATTTCGGTGTCCGGCACCCTGACCGGTACGAAGCAGACCCAGAAGATCGTCGAGATCAACGGTTACGACGTCGAGGTCACGTTCGAGAACCACCTGATCGTGATGCTCTACACGGACCGTCCGGGGATCGTGGCCGTCTACGGCCGCGAGTTCGGCGACGCCCAGATCAACATCGCCGGAATGCAGATCGCCCGCCACGTGGCCGGCGGCAAGGCCCTCAGCGTGCTGACGGTCGACTCGCCCGTTCCGGCAAGCCTGCTGGCCAAGGTGCGCGACGCGATCGCGGCCGAGGCCATGATCGAAATCTCCATCACCGAATAG
>DATISQ010000221.1:0-15651 GCA_035581905.1 Cryobacterium sp. | reverse complement strand
CCGAGCTGGGCCAGCCCCTGGCCGAGCAGGATGTCGTCCACCTGACCGAACATGGCGTCCGTGTGCGTGACCCGGTCCACCAGGTAGGTCTGGATTCCCCAGGTGAGGGCCAGACGACGGCGGATGCCGGACTCCGGGGTGAAGGCCAGCATGGGGATCTTCGACCGCAGACGAGACATCCGTCGGGCCGAGTCACCGGACTCCGTGAAGATGCACAGGAACTTCGCTTCGACGAACTCGGCGACCTCGATGGCGGCGAGGGTGATCGCGCCACCCTGGGTGCGCGGCTTGTTCGTCAGCGGTGCGATGCGTTCCAGGCCGTGGTCCTCGGTCGACGCGACAATGCGCGCCATCGTCTGGACGGTCACGACGGGGTATTCGCCCACGCTGGTCTCGCCACTGAGCATGACCGCATCCGCGCCGTCGAGCACGGCGTTGGCGACGTCGGACGTCTCCGCGCGCGTCGGGACCGGGCTGTGGATCATGGACTCGAGCATCTGCGTCGCCACGATGACCGGCTTGGCCATGCGGCGGGCAAGCTCGACCG
Source organism: Cryobacterium sp. (assembly GCA_035581905.1). GTDB lineage: Bacteria > Actinomycetota > Actinomycetes > Actinomycetales > Microbacteriaceae > Cryobacterium. Next base: position 15,104 of record DATISQ010000221.1, on the reverse strand, counting down.
CGTGCTTCTGGACGATCGGGACGGCCTCGAGCGGCAGCTCGACGCCCAGGTCGCCTCGGGCGACCATGATGGCGTCGAACGCGTCGACAATGCCTTCGAGGTTCTCGACGGCCTGCGGCTTCTCGATCTTCGCGATCACGGGAACGCGACGGCCTTCTTCAGCCATGATCTCGTGCACGCGGGTGATGTCGGCGGCGTCGCGAACGAACGAGAGCGCGATCAGGTCCGTGCCGAGGCGGAGGCCCCAGCGCAGGTCGGCCTCGTCCTTTTCGGACAGGGCCGGCACGTTGACGGCGACACCGGGCAGGTTGATGCCCTTGTTGTTGGAGACGGGGCCGGCGACGATGACCGTGGTCGTTACGACGGTGTCGTTCGTGGCCACCACCTCGACCTTGACCTTGCCGTCGTCGATCAGCAGGAAGTCGCCCGGCTTGACGTCCTGGGGCAGGCCCTTGTACGTGGTGCCGGAGATTTCCTGGGTTCCCAGGATTTCTTCCGTGGTGATTTTAAAGATGTCTCAGACGGCCAGGTCGTAAGGGCCGCCCTCGAACTTGCCGAGACGGATCTTCGGCCCCTGCAGGTCGACCATGACGGCTACGGCGCGACCGGAGTCGTTCGCGGCTTTCCGCACATTCGCATAAACACCCTCGTGGACTTGGTAGTCCCCGTGGCTGAGGTTCATCCGGCAGACGTCGACTCCGGCATCGATGAGGGCTCGAATCTGATCGTAACTGGAAGCTGCCGGCCCTAGGGTGGCGACAATTTTGGCGCGTCTCATACTGAAGAATCTCCGATTTCCGCGCTTCTTTGGCGCATCTGTTCTGTTGTGGGGTGGGAGACCACGGGGTGGTGGATCTCTTGGTATCGAATCACTGGATCAGTGACCAATCAGATTGCGAAGGCATGGTCGGTCGGTTTGACCGGCGCAGGCAGTTGCGTCTCGCCTTCGAGGTATTTGTCGACGGCTGCCGCAGCAGCCCGGCCTTCGGCGATCGCCCAGACAATGAGTGACTGGCCGCGGCCGGCATCACCGGCTACGAACACGCCTTCATGGCTGGTTTGGTAGCTATCGTCGCGTTCGACATTACTCCGCCCATCGACCGGTACGTGCAGTTGGTCGGTCAGCTCGCGCGATTCCGGGCCGGTGAAACCCATGGCCAGGAGCACCAGATCCGCGGGGATCTCACGCTCCGTTCCGGCCCTGGGCACCCGGCGTCCGTCCAGGAACTCGGTTTCGGCGACGCGGATGGCGCGCACCTCGCCGCTCTCGTTGGCCAGGAACTCCACGGTCGACACCAGGAACTCCCGATTGCCGCCCTCTTCGTGGGCGCTCGAGACCTCGAACAGCGTCGGCGACAGCGGCCAGGGCTGGTGCTCGGGTCGTTCCATCCCCGGCTGGCGGCCGATGGCGAGGTTGGTGACGGATGCCGCAGACTGTCGGTGCGCCGTGCCGATGCAGTCCGCACCGGTGTCGCCGCCGCCGAGCACGACCACGTGCTTGCCCTCCGCGGTGATCTGCTGGTCGACCGTGTCGCCGGCGCCGACCTTGTTCTGCTGGACCAGGTATTCCATGGCGAAGTGAACCCCAGGCAGGTCTCGCCCGGGGATCGGAAGGTCGCGGGGCACCATGGCCCCGGTGGCGATCACCACGGCGTCATAGCGGGCCCGGAGTTCGTCCCAGGTGATGTCGACTCCGATGGTGACGCCGGCGCGGAAGCGGGTGCCCTCGGCGGTCATCTGGGCCAACCGGGTTTCGAGGTGCTTCTTCTCCATTTTGAAGTCCGGAATGCCGTAGCGCAGCAGCCCGCCGATGCGGTCGTCCCGTTCGAAGACCGCGACCGTGTGACCGGCCCGCGTGAGCTGCTGGGCGGCCGCGAGGCCGGCCGGGCCGGAGCCGACGACGGCGACCGTCTTGCCGGTGAGTCGTCCCGGCGGCTGGGGTTGCACCCATCCGTTGGCGAACGCCTGGTCGATGATCGAGACCTCGACCTGCTTGATGGTCACCGGCGGCTGGCTGATGCCGAGCACGCAGGACGACTCGCACGGCGCCGGGCAGAGGCGCCCGGTGAACTCGGGGAAGTTGTTCGTCACGTGGAGACGTTCGATGGCCTGGCGGCCCTCGCCGCGCCAGGTGAGGTCGTTCCACTCCGGGATGATGTTGCCGAGCGGGCAGCCCTGCTGACAGAAGGGCACGCCGCAGTCCATGCAGCGGCCGGCCTGGCGTTTCAGCTGGGTCACGTCGCCCTGCTCATAGACCTCTTTCCAGTCCATGAGTCGAACGGAGACGGGGCGGCGGGCCGGGAGCTCTCGGTCCGTCGTCTTGAGGAATCCCTTCGGATCAGCCATTGGTTACCTCCAGAATGCGGTTCCAGACCGCGACGCCATCGGGGTCGAGACCCTCGGTGACGGCAGTCTGCCTGGTTGCCAGGACGGCCGCGTAGTCGCGCGGCAGCACCTTGACGAAAGTGGACATGGTGGTCTCGAAATCGGCCAGCAGCCGGGCCGCCAGCGCGGACTCGGTCTGGTCGTGGTGCTGTTCGAGCAGGTCGCGCACGATCTCGCGGTCCGCGCCGCCGAGCGGCAGAAGCGTGAGCTCGCCGGAGTCGAGGGCCTGCCGGTTGACGTTCTCGGTGCGGAGACCGTAGACGTAGGCCGTTCCGCCGGACATGCCGGCGCCGAGGTTGCGTCCGGTGTCGCCGAGGATGACGGCCAGTCCCCCGGTCATGTATTCGAGGGCGTGGTCGCCGACGCCCTCGACCACGGCGGTGGCGCCGGAGTTGCGCACCAGGAAGCGTTCGCCCACGATGCCGCGGATGAACATGCTGCCCTGGGTGGCGCCGTAGCCGATGACGTTGCCGGCGATCACGTTCTGCTCGGCCGGGAACAGGCTGCCCCGGTCGGGTCGGACGACGATGTGGCCTCCGGAGAGGCCCTTGCCGACGTAGTCGTTGGAGTCGCCCTCGAGCCGCAGGGTGATGCCGTTCGGCAGGAACGCACCGAAGGACTGCCCGGCGCTGCCGGTGAGGGTGACGTCGATGGAGCCGGAGGGCAGCCCGTTCTCACCGTGGCGCACGGTGACCTGGTGGCCGAGCATGGTGCCCACGGCCCGCTCGGTGTTGCGGATGGGCAGGGTGATCGAGACCTGCCCGCCGTGCTCGAGCACGCTGGCACTCTGCCGGATCAGTTCGTTGTCGAAGTGGAGCTCGAGTTCGTGCTCCTGCGCCCGGCCGGACTGCCGGGGCTCCCCCGCGGAGAAGTCCGGACCGATCAGGATGGGCGAGAGGTCGAGCCCGGAGGCCTTCCAATGGGTGAGCGCCCCGTTGACGTCGAGCACCTCGCGGTGGCCGATGGCCTCGTCGAGGCTGCGGAAACCGAGCTCGGCGAGGTACTCGCGAACCTCCTGGGCGATGAACTCGAAGAAGTTCACCACGTGCTCGGCCTTGCCGGTGAATCGCTTGCGCAGCTCCGGGTTCTGGGTGGCCACCCCGACGGGGCAGGTGTCCAGGTGGCAGACGCGCATCATGACGCAGCCCTCCACGATCAGCGGTGCGGTGGCGAAGCCGAACTCCTCGGCGCCGAGCAGCGCGCCGATGATGACGTCACGGCCGGTCTTCAACTGGCCGTCGACCTGCAGCACGACCCGGTCGCGCATGCCGTTGAGCATCAGGGTCTGCTGGGTTTCGGCGAGACCGAGTTCCCAGGGGGTTCCGGCGTGCTTGAGGGAGTTCAGCGGGCTCGCACCGGTGCCACCGTCGTGGCCGGAGATGAGGATGACGTCGGAGAGGGCCTTGGCCACGCCGGCGGCGACCGCGCCGATACCGGACTGGCTGACCAGCTTCGTGTGGATGCGGGCGGACGGGTTCGCCCGTTTCAGGTCGAAGATCAGCTGTTTGAGGTCTTCGATCGAGTAGATGTCGTGGTGCGGGGGCGGCGAGATCAGGCCGACGCCGGCGGTCGCGTGCCGGGTACGGGCGATCCACGGGTAGACCTTCGTGGGGGGCAGCTGTCCGCCCTCGCCGGGCTTGGCGCCCTGAGCGAGCTTGATCTGGATGTCGTCCGCATGGGACAGGTACATGCTGGTGACACCGAACCGTCCGGACGCCACCTGCTTCACGGCGCTGCGTCGCTTCGGGTCGAGCAGGCGGTCGAGGTCTTCCCCACCCTCCCCGGTGTTGGACTTGCCGCCGAGGCGGTTCATCGCGATGGCGAGGGTTTCGTGCGCCTCGGCGGAGATCGAGCCGTAGCTCATCGCGCCGGTCGCGAAGCGTTTCACGATCGCGGAGACCGGTTCCACCTCGTCCAGCGGCACGGGGTGTCGCTTGCCGGTGGCGAAGGTGAACATGCCGCGCAGCGTCATCAGGCTCGACGCCTGGTCGTCGACGAGTTTGGTGTACTCGCGGAAGATGTCGTAGCGGCGCGTGCGGGTGGAGTGCTGCAACCGGAAGATGGTGTCCGGGTTGAACAGGTGCGGGGCCCCGTCGCGGCGCCACTGGTACTCGCCGCCGGTGGCGAGGCGTTCGTGAGCGGTGACCGCGGCATCCTCGGGATAGGCGGCGCGGTGCCGGGCCTCGTTCTCGGCCGCGACGACCTCAATGCCGATGCCGCCGAGCTTGCTGGTGGTACCGGTGAAGTACTGGTCGACGAATTGCTGGCTCAGGCCCACGGCTTCGAAGGTCTGCGCACCCGCGTAGGAGGAGACGGTCGAGATGCCCATCTTCGACATGATCTTGAGCACGCCCTTGCCGAGGGCCTTGATCACGTTTCGAACGGCCTGTTCGGGCGTGCCGGCCGTGATGTAGCCGCTGCGCACCAGGTCTTCGCACGTTTCCATCGCGAGGTACGGGTTGACGGCGGACGCGCCATAGCCGATCAGAAGCGCGACGTGGTGCACCTCGCGCACATCGCCCGCCTCGACCACGATGCCGACCTTCATGCGGTTCTCGGTGCGGATCAGGTGGTGGTGCACCGCGGCGATCATCAGCAGCGACGGGATCGGGGCCAGATCCTTGTTGGAGTCCCGGTCGGACAGAACGAGGAACATCGCACCGTCCTCGATGGCCGCATCGGCCTCGGCGCACATCGCCTCGATGCGTGCCGCGAGGGCATCCGGCCCGTCTTCGAACCGGTAGAGCCCGCGGATGGTCCTGGTGGTGCGGCTGCCCGGCGCGGTGTCGATGTGCTGAATCTTGGCCAGCTCGTCGTTGTCGATCACGGGGAAGTCGAGCACGACCTGACGGGCGTGCTCGGGGCCGACCGACAGGAGGTTGCGCTCCGGCCCGAGGCCGAGCGTGAGGGACGTGACGACTTCCTCGCGGATCGAGTCGAGCGGCGGGTTCGTGACCTGGGCGAACTGCTGGGTGAAGTAGTCGAACAGCAGCCGGGGCCGGTCGCTGAGCACGGCGATGGGGGTGTCGGAGCCCATTGCGCCCAGCGGTTCCCCGCCGAGGCGCGCCATCGGAGCGAGCAGGATCCGCACCTCCTCCTCGGTGTACCCGAAGGTGCGCTGACGGCGCACGACGGATGCCGGTGGGTGCACGATGTGCTCCCGGTCCGGCAGGTCCTTCAGGTTGATCCGCCCGGCGTCCAGCCAGGTTCCCCACGGTTTGCTCGCCGCGAGGTCCGCCTTGATCTCGTCGTCTTCGATCAGACGTCCCGCGACCGTGTCGACCAGGAACATTTTGCCGGGCCGCAGGCGGCCCTTGCGCACCACCCGGCTGGGGTCGATGTCGAGTACGCCGATCTCGCTGGCGAGCACGACGAGGCCGTCATCGGTGATCAGGTAACGGCCGGGACGCAGCCCGTTGCGGTCCAGGGTGGCGCCGACGAGGGATCCGTCGGTGAAGACGATCGCCGCCGGGCCGTCCCACGGTTCCATCAACATGGAGTGGTACTCGTAGAACGCGCGGCGCTCCTCGTCCAGATCGGTCTGGTTCTCCCAGGCCTCCGGCACCATCATCATGACGGCGTGCGGGAGGGAACGGCCGGAGAGGCTGAGCAGCTCCACGACCTCATCGAAGGAGGCCGAGTCGCTGCCGCCGGGGGTGACGATCGGCAGCAGAGTCGCCAGGTCGCCGAGCAGCTCGGATTCGAGCTGGGACTGGCGCGCCTGCATCCAGTTGCGGTTGCCCTGAACCGTGTTGATCTCGCCGTTGTGCGCGATCATGCGGAACGGCTGCGCGAGCGGCCAGGACGGGAACGTGTTGGTGGAGTAGCGGGAGTGCACCAGGGCGAGCTTGGAGACGAAACGCGGGTCGGACAGGTCCGGGTAGAACGGCTCCAGCTGGAGCGTCGTCACCATGCCCTTGTAGACCACGGTGCGGCAGGACAGCGACGCGAAGTAGATCGTCAGCTCGCGTTCGGCGCGCTTCCGCAGCCGCACGGCCTGGCGGTCCAGGGCGATGTCGCCGAGGGGGTCCCCGGTCTCGGTCGTGCGGGTGCTCCGCACGAACAGCTGCTGGATGGCCGGCATGGCCGCGCGGGCCAGGGTGCCGACCTCGGCGGGGCGCACGGGTACTTCGCGCCAGCCGAGGATGACCAGACCCTCTTCGAGGGCGATCCGGTTGATCTGGCGCTTGATGTCGCTGCGCTTGGTGGGATCGGTGGGCAGGAACACGTTGCCGACGGCGTAGCGGCCCGCCTCGGGCAGGGCGAAGTCGGTCACCGCCCGCAGGAACTCGTCGGGGACCTGGGTGATGATGCCGGCGCCGTCTCCGGTGCCGGCATCCGAGCCGACCGCACCGCGGTGTTCGAGGTTGCGGAGCGCGTCGAGGGCGAGGGTGATGATGTCGTGCCCGGCGGTGCCGCGCAGCGTGGCGACCATGGCGAGACCACAGGCGTCGCGTTCGTCGGCCGGGTTGTACAGGCCCTGCGGCTTCGGCACTGCGCTGAAGCGCGAGAAGAGGGGTGTTTGCGGCATTGGACCGTCCTCACGAAAGTTACTGGCAAGTGGGGACGACGCTGGCCCGCTCAGGTAGGTTTTTGCGCGGCGGCCCGTCATACCGGGTCACAAGCCGTGGAACAGGTTGAAGGTTACCTGAGCCTAGAGGCGCGAGTTGCTGGTGCTTGTGGCTGCAACGTCGTCTGCTTCGGCAGGACCGACGGCCTCATCACCGTGATTCCCGGGGTCCGAATCAAACTCATCAGATTCTACCTCAGCGTCGGCGCCCTTCCACTCGCGGCCGGGAACATACACGCTCGAGGGCAGGCCCGTGTGGCGTCGGCTCTGCACCGCGATCAGAATGATTCCCAGCAGGATGGCGGCGAAGGCGGCCCACACATTCGTGCGGAGGCCGAAGATTATCTCGCTCGGGTCCACCCGGATCGACTCGAAGAAGCTGCGGCCGAGACCGTACCAGATCAGGTAGACGCCGAAGGCCTTGCCCCAGCGGAGCGCGACCTTGCGTTCGATCGCCAGGATCAGGACGACCCCGACCACGTTCCAGATCATCTCGTAGAGGAAGGTGGGGTGGAACAGGGTCTCGGGCGGAAGCCCGATCGGGAGGGCGGGGTTCGTCGCGGAGACCTCGAGGCCCCAGGGCAGGTCGGTCGGCAGCCCGAAGAGCTCCTCGTTGAACCAGTTCCCGAGGCGGCCCATGGCCTGAGCCACGAGCATCCCGGGCGCCAGGGCGTCGGCGAAGGCCCAGAACCGGATGCCCGACATGCGGCAGCCGATGTACGCCCCGACGGCGCCGCCCAGGAGCGCCCCGAAGATGGCGTTGCCGCCGTTCCAGATGGCGAACACCTCCAACGGGTCGGCGCCCTCGAAGAAGTAGTCGGAGGGGTGCGTGAGCACGTGGTAGAACCGTGCGCCGACGATGCCGAGCGGAACGGCCCAGAGGATGATGTCGAGAACCACGCCCGGCTCGCCCCCGCGGCTGGTCAGGCGGCGGCTGGTCATGACGGTGGCCGCGATGATCCCGGCCAGAATGCAGAGGGCGTAGGCGTGGATGGTGAACGGGCCGAGGGTGAACGAACTCCATTCGGGGCTCGGGCTCGGGATGCTCAGAAGAAAAGACACCTGGTGACTACCTTTCATCGTGGCGTCGAGGACACTCTGGAGTGGCCGAGACCGCCTCGGACAACTTACCTTAGCTGGCGGGGGCTTAGCTGGCGGGGGCTTAGCTGGCGGGGGCTTGGCTGGCGGGGCGGAGATCCCGGGCGCCGGCTGCGAGGTCACGGGCGAGGGCGGCGAGGGCCGGCACTCCCCCGTCGGACAGCGCCTTGACCAGGGCGGAACCGACGATGGCGCCGTCGGCGTAGGCGAGGACCTCCCGCACCTGCTCCGGAGTGGAGATGCCGAGCCCGACGCACGCGCTCGTGGAGCCGACGGCGCGGAGGCGGTCGACGAGCACTCGCGCGGCGGAGTCCACGTCACCGCGGGCACCGGTGATCCCCATGGTGGAGACCGCGTAGACGAAGCCGCGGCTCGCATCCACTGCCTGGCGCAGCCGGTCGTCGGACGACGACGGTGCGGCCAGGAAAACACGGTCGAGGCCCGTCCGGGTGCTGGCGCCCACCCAGGCGGCGGCGTCGTCGGGGATGAGGTCGGGGGTGATCAGCCCGGCGCCGTTCGCCGCGATCAGGTCGTCGGCGAAGCGGTCGACGCCGTACTGCAGGATCGGATTCCAGTAGGTCATGACCAGCACGGGTACGTCCACCTGGGCGGTGATGGCCGCGACGGCCTCGATCCCGTGGCGCAGCTTGAAGCCGTTGGCCAGGGCCTGCTGGGTGGCTTCCTGAATGACGGGCCCGTCCATCACGGGGTCGGTGTAAGGCAGGCCCAACTCGATGATGTCGACGCCGCTGTGAGCGAGCGCCACGGCCGCCTCAATGCTCTCGGACAGCGTCGGGAACCCGACGGGCAGGTAACCGATCAGCGCGCCGCCGCCCTCGGAGCGGCGGCGGGCGATGGTCGCCTCGACCCTGCTCGTCGTTCCGGTCGTGGGGCCTGGACCTGCTTCGGTGTTCATACCTGTTCCGCGCCTTTGTCGAGCAGGTCGAAGTACCGGCCTGCGGTTTCCATGTCCTTGTCGCCGCGCCCGCTGAGGTTCACGAGGATGGTGGCGTCCGGCCCGAGCTTCTTGCCGAGGTCGAGGGTGCCCGCGAGGGCGTGCGCCGACTCGATGGCGGGGATGATGCCCTCGGTGCGGCTGAGCAGCCGGAGGGCGCTCATCGCCTCGTCGTCCGTGACCGGCAGGTAGGTGGCCCGGCCGATGCTGGCGAGCCACGCGTGTTCCGGGCCCACTCCCGGGTAATCCAGGCCCGCGGAGATCGAGTGTGACTCCACCGTCTGCCCGTCCTCGTCCTGCAGCAGGAAGCTGCGGGCCCCGTGCAGGATGCCGGGCCGTCCCTTGGTGATCGTCGCGGCGTGGCGCAGGGTCTCCGCGCCGTCGCCGCCGGCCTCGTAGCCCACGAGGGCCACCTCCGGGTCGTCGAGGAACGCGTGGAAAATGCCCATCGCATTGGAGCCGCCGCCGACGCAGGCGGTGACCGCGTCGGGGAGGCGCCCGGTGAGGTCCAGCACCTGCTGGCGGGCCTCTTCGCCGATGATTTTCTGGAAGTCGCGCACCATGGCGGGGAACGGATGCGGCCCGGCGACGGTTCCGAAGATGTAATTGGTGGTTTCGACGTTGGTGACCCAGTCACGCATGGCGTCGTTGATGGCGTCTTTGAGGGTGCGGGACCCGGTCTTGACCGGTACGACCTCAGCGCCGAGAAGGCGCATCCGGGCCACGTTCAGGGCCTGGCGTTCCGTGTCCACCTCGCCCATGTAGACGACGCAGTCGAGCCCGAACAGGGCGGCGGCCGTTGCGGCCGCCACGCCGTGCTGGCCGGCGCCGGTCTCGGCGATGACACGGGATTTGCCGATCCGCTTGGTGAGCAGCGCCTGACCGAGCACATTGTTGATTTTGTGCGAGCCCGTGTGGTTGAGGTCTTCCCGCTTGAGGATGATGCGGGCGCCGCCGGCGTGCGCGGCGAACCGGGGCACCTCGGTGATGATCGACGGGCGGCCGGTGTAGCTGCGGTGCAGTTCCATCAGTTCGGCTGCGAAGGCCGGGTCCTGCCGGGCCAGCGCGTACTCGTTGGTCAGCTCGTCCAGGGCCGCCACGAGGGATTCCGGTACGAACCTCCCGCCGAAGTCGCCGAAGTACGGGCCTGCTTCTGTTCTGAGGGACGTTGACATTTATACCGCCAGGAATTCGGAGAGGGTGCGGATGGGATCGCTCGTGACGAGGGCCTCGCCGACGAGCACGATGTCGGCGCCGGCGGCGCGGTAGTGCGCCACGTCGGAGGCGGTCTTGACGGCCGACTCGGCGACGCGGACGACGCCGGCGGGGATCCGGTCGGCGAGCCGGCCGAACAGGTCCTGGTCGAGCTGGAACGTGGACAGGTCGCGGGCGTTCACCCCGACGAGGCTCGCGCCGATGGACACGGCCCGGTCGACCTCCGCGGCGCTGTGGGTCTCCACCAGCGCGGTCATGCCGAGCTGGCGCACGAGGTCGTGCAGGGAGACCAGGGTGGCCTGGTCGAGCGCGGCAACGATGAGCAGGACCATGTCAGCGCCTGCCGCCCGGGCCTCGAAGACCTGGTAGGGCAGACCGATGAAGTCTTTGCGCAGGACCGGGATGCGCACGGCGGACCGCACCTGCTCCAGGTCGGACAGGCTGCCAAGGAACTTGCGGCCCTCGGTGAGGACGCTGATCGCGCTGGCACCACCGAACTCGTAGGAAACCGCGAGGGCAGCAGGGTCGCTGATCTCGGCCAGCGTGCCGCGGGACGGGCTGGCGCGCTTGACCTCTGCGATGATCTTGACTCTGTCCGCGGGAGCGAGCACGGACAGGGCGTCGATGGCGGGCGATTGCGCGAGCGCGGCCGCCTCGACGACAGAGAACGGACGGGCGGCCCGACGCAGCTCGGCGTCGGCGACCGCCCCGGCTAGAAGGTCAGACAGCACTCGACTAGTGGCCCTGGTGTGACGTGTCGGCTACGCCGTAGCCGATCTTGGCGAGGATCCAGCCGACCAGCAGACCGACCACGAGCAGGCCGGCGGACGCCCAGACGAGCCACGGGATCACGAGGAAGAAAGCGACCGTGCCGATCGCGAAGGCGAGAAGCATGATGGTGACGGCGGTCCAGGCCGCGATCGAATGGCCTTCACCTGGGTCTACCGATTCGAAGCTCATGGTTCTCCTTTTGTGCGTTGACGGGCATAACGAGTCTAGCGGCCCCGAGCTTCCCCGGCCTCCCCGGTGCTGCAGGTGAAACCGGAAATCAGGTCCGGGTTCAGCGCGGCGCGGTGGGGTCTTCGCCGCGGCTCAGGCCGTCCCAGTCGTCGACGGCGTCGGAGGGAGGGACGGACGCGCCGGCAGCATCGGCGCCGGCGTGACCGTCGGCATCCGTCGCCCCGCCCGGCTCGGCCGCTTCGAAACGCACGGCCTGGTACCGGGACGTCGGCCCGGGCCAGCGCCTGGCCGTGGCGACGACCCCGACCCCGGCGCCGGCCATGACCACGCCGGCGAGCAGCGCCACGAACGGCCACGGCGGCACGGAGGCCTCGGCGACGGCGTCGACGACCGAGTCGGCGCCGGAGATCCCGGTCGCATCGGTGACCGCGCCGCCACTGGCCGCGGCCGGATCGGTGACGGCCAGGAAGGCGGAGAGGGACACGGAGAAGCCGAGCAGCACCTCGAGCACACCGAGGACCATCCGGATGACCGGGCCGGCGATGCTCAGGGCGCCGGCGAGGGCGAGGCCGGCGAGGGCGAGGGCCGTCACCCCGGGGGCGGCCGTGGAACCGGACACCTCGAGGTTCTGCCCGGTGGAGCCGGACTGCACGACGGTGGCGTTCACCCAGACCTGGGTCCAGGCCAGCAGGGCGAGGCCACTGGCCGCCAGAACCACGAGGATGTGCCCGAGCTTGAGGCGCCGCGCCGATGCCACTTAGCGCACCCGCTTCATGGCGTTCGCGACCGCGACCGCGCGGAGGGGCGCCGCCGCCTTGTTCTGCGACTCCTGGTATTCCGACGCCGGGTCGGAGTCGGCGACGAGCCCCCCGCCGGCCTGCACTCGGGCGACGCCGTTCATGATCGTGGCGGTGCGGATGGCGATGGCCAGGTCGGCGTCCCCGGCGAACCCGAAGTAGCCGACCACTCCCCCGTACACGCCCCGCTGCGCGGGCTCGAGCGCGTCGATGATCTCGAGGGCGCGCGGCTTCGGGGCGCCGGAGAGGGTGCCGGCCGGGAACGTGGCGCGGAAGACGTCGATGGCCGACCGGCCCGGCAACAGGTTGCCCTCCACCGAGGAGACCAGGTGCATGATGTGGCTGAACCGCTCGATCCGCATGAACTCGGTCACCGCGACCGAGCCGGGCGCGCAGACCTTGAGCAGGTCGTTGCGGGCCAGGTCCACGAGCATGAGGTGCTCGGCGCGTTCCTTGGGGTCGCCGGCGAGTTCCGCTTCATAGTCCGCGTCGGCATCCGGGGTCGCGCCGCGCGGCTTCGAGCCGGCGATCGGATGCGTGAACACGCGGTCGTTCTGCACCTTCACCAGGGCCTCCGGGGAGGAGCCCACGATCCAGTAGGTCTCCTTCTCCGGCGATTCCAGGCTGAGCAGGTACATGTACGGCGACGGGTTGAGGCTGCGCAGCACCCGGTAGACGTCGATGGGGTCGGCCGTGCAGTCCTGGTCGAACCGCTGCGAGATGACGACCTGGAACACGTCGCCGTCGACGATATGCTCCTTGGCCACATCGACCGCGGCGAGGAAGTCCTCGCGCCGGGTGCGATTCGTCGGGGACGCGGGCGTGGCCAGGTCGACCTCGGCGAGCCAGGCCTCGGAGGGCTGGGCCAGGCGGGCCTGCAGGGCGTCGAGCCGGTCCTGGGCGGCCGCCCAGAGGGCATCCGTCTCGTCGTGGCCGTCGTTGAGCACGTTGGCGATGAGCTGCACGGTGCCGTACTTGTGGTCGATCACGACGAGGTCGGCCACGAAACTGAAGGCCTGGCCGGGCACGTCGTAATCGGCCGGCGGCCGGTTGGGCAGACGCTCGATCTGGCGGATCGCCTCCCACCCGATGAATCCGACGAGACCGCCGGTCAGCGGCGGGTGCCCGGGCATCGGCGGGGTTTCCCACCGTTCGTAGAGGGCCGCGAGGGCCGCCAGCGGGCCGAGGCCCCCGGCGTCGCCGAGGGCGCGCTCGGCCGAGAGGCCGTAGTCGAGCCAGCGGGTCTCGTCCCCCTGCTGGGTGAGCACGCCGAACGAGGACACGCCCACGAACGAGAACCGGGACCAGATACCGCCCTGCTCGGCGGACTCGAGCAGGAAACTTCCCGGCTGGCCGGCCGCGAGCTTGCGGTAGATGCCCACCGGAGTCTCGCCGTCGGCGAAGAGTTCGCGGACCACCGGGAACACGCGGTGGTCGTCGATCAGGCCCGCGAACTGCTCCGCGGTGGTCGAGGCGGAGTGGGAACCGTTCGGTGCCATGGTCAGTCCTTCGGCTCGTCGGTGGGTGCCGGGGCGGGCGACGCGTCGGGTGCCTGGGGCCGGGTACCGGTCACGACCGCGATGCCGCGCCCGTCGAAGCAGGTGCGGGAGCCGGTGTGGCAGGCGGCCCCGACCTGATCGGCCTGCACCAGGAGGGTGTCCGCGTCGCAGTCGAGCGCCGCGGATTTCACGTACTGGCCGTGGCCGGAGGTGTCGCCCTTGCGCCAGAATTCCTGGCGGCTGCGCGACCAGAACGTCACGCGCCCCTCGGTGAGCGTGCGGCGCAGCGCCTCCCGGTTCATCCAGCCGAGCATGAGCACCTCGCCGGTGTCCCACTGCTGGATCACGGCCGGCAGCAGGCCGTCGGAGTTGAAGACGGCCCGGGCCAGGGCATCGTCACGGGTGGTGAGCAGGTCGGTCATCGAAGGAGCCGTTTCGGTCGGGTGTGGCAGGGCGTCATCAGCGCACGGGCAGTCCGGCGTGCCGAAGCTCCGCCTTGACGTCGCCGATGGTCAGCTGGCCGCTATGGAACACGGATGCCGCGAGCACGGCGTCCGCCCCCGCCGCGATGGCCGGGGGGAAGTCCTCGACCCGGCCGGCGCCGCCGGAGGCGATCACCGGAACGGTGCTCAGGCCGCGCATCAGCGTGATGAGTTCGACGTCGAAGCCGGCCTTCGTGCCGTCCGCGTCGATGGAGTTGACGAGCAGCTCGCCGACCCCCAGCTCGATCGCCGTGCGTGCCCAGGCGAGGGCGTCGAGGTCGGTTTCGGTGCGGCCGCCGTGGGTGGTGACGACGAAGCCGGACTCGGTGCGCCCGCTGCGTTTGACGTCGAGGGAGAGCACGAGCACCTGGGAGCCGAACCGGTCGGCGATCTCGCCGATCAGTGCCGGCCGCCTGATGGCGGCGCTGTTGACGCCCACCTTGTCGGCGCCGCTGGCCTGCAGCCGCGACACGTCCTCGACCGTGCGGATGCCGCCGCCCACCGTGAGCGGGATGAAGACCTGCTCCGCGGTGGCGCTCACGACGTCGTAGGTGGTGGCGCGGTTGTCGACCGTGGCGGTAACATCGAGGAAGGTGAGCTCGTCGGCGCCCTGCTCGTAGTACCGGCGGGCGAGTTCGACCGGGTCGCCCGCGTCGCGCAGGTTCTGGAAGTTCACGCCCTTGACCACGCGGCCGTTGGCCACGTCGAGGCAGGGAATGACCCGCACCGAAAGACTCACGATTGTGCCTCCATTGAGTGTCGCCGCATCTGGTGTCGCCGCATCCGCCCGTTAGAGCCGGGCGTTGTGGATGGAACTGATCAGGATGGCGCGCGCACCGAGCTCGGAGAGGGCGTCCATGACGTGGTTCGTGTCGAGGCGCGGGATCATCACGCGCACGGCGACCCATTCCGGGTCGTGCAGGGACGACACGGTGGGCGACTCGATGCCGGGCGCCAGCAGGCAGGCGTCGTCGAGGAGCACCTGCGGGATGTCGTAGTCCATCAGCACGTATTGGCGGGCCACGAGCACGCCCTGCAGCCGGCGCAGGAGCGTCGCGATGCCGGGCTGGTTGTTCTCGGAGCTGATCAGCACGGCCGTGGACTGCAGGATGACCGGGCCGAAGATCTCGAGGCCCGCCTTGC
>DATISQ010000220.1:0-13177 GCA_035581905.1 Cryobacterium sp. | reverse complement strand
GACCGGCGACGCCATGGCTCAGGCGCGTTTCGCGGCCGCCCTCGAGGAGGTGGGCGACGTCGGCATCCGTGCCATCGAAGACGCGATCGCGGTGAACGTGTCGCTCCTGATCGATCTGGCCGACGAGTTCGCCGTGCCGGTGGTCTCCTCCCGGGACGACCGGGAGCGCGCGGGCATCCTGGTGCTCGAGCCCCCGTCGACCCAGCTCACGCTGCTGAGCATCGCGCTGCACAATCATGGCGTGACGGCGACGACCCGGGACGGCACCGTGCGGCTCGGCACCCACGCGGCGCTCAGCCCGGACACGGTCGACATGCTGCGCGGCGCGTTCACCTCGTATGCGACCGCCGTGACCTACTGACAACGGCCCGGTGAACGTCTGTTTCGAATGGGCGTGTCGCTCTTCCGTTGGCGCGCGCAAGTAAGTAGCGTCATGCTCATCAGGTATGGCGCCTGATCGAGACGGCCACATAAGTACGGCTCGAGAACCCCGTGGCCGCTCGCCAACACAATCTGTGCCTCACGGGGCACTGGGTGGGAGTGGTTGTGACCGCTAATCAGATCGACAACAAGGGTTCTAAGCAGAAAAAGTCGGCGACGGACCAGGCCGAATGCACCTACGTTCTGGACACCTCAGTTCTGCTCTCTGATCCCAAAGCGATTTTCCGTTTCGCCGAGCACGCCGTCGTGCTCCCCGTCGTGGTCATCGCTGAGCTCGAGGCCAAGCGCAACGACCCGGAGATCGGCTACTTCGCCCGCCAGTCGCTGCGGCTCCTCGACGAGCTGCGGGTGAAGCACGAACGGCTGGACTTCCCGATCCCGGTCGGCGACGGCGGCAGCCTCCGCGTGGAGCTCAACCACTCGAACATGTCGGTTCTGCCGTCCGGCCTGCAACTCGGCGATAATGACTCCCGCATCCTCGCGGTGGCCCTCAACCTCGCCAACGACGGCCTGAACGTGACCGTCGTCACCAAGGACCTGCCGTTGCGGGTCAAGGCGGCCTCCCTCGGCCTGACCGCGGAGGAGTACCGCCACGAACTCGCCGTGGACTCCGGCTGGACCGGGATGGACGAGATCACCCTGGGTTCGAACCTGATCGACGAGCTCTACGACAAGGAGGTCGTGCACACGCGCCTCGTGCAGGACATGCCCGTGAACACGGGCCTGGTCATCCACTCCGACCGCGGTTCGGCGCTCGGCCGGGTGACCGGCAACGGTGCGATGAAGCTCGTGCGCGGCGACCGGGACGTCTTCGGGCTGAAGGGCCGTTCGGCAGAACAAAGGCTCGCCATCGACCTGCTGCTCGACCCGGAGATCGGCATCCTGTCGCTGGGAGGTCGGGCCGGGACGGGGAAGTCGGCGCTCGCCCTGTGCGCCGGGCTCGAGGCCGTGCTGGAACGCCAGCAGCACCGCAAGATCATGGTCTTCCGGCCGCTCTACGCGGTCGGCGGCCAGGAGCTCGGGTACCTGCCGGGCGACGCTGCGGAGAAAATGAGCCCGTGGGCCCAGGCCGTCTTCGACACGCTCGGGGCCATCGTCTCCGAGAATGTGCTCGAGGAGGTGATCGAGCGCGGGATCCTCGAGGTCTTGCCGCTCACACACATCCGCGGCCGGTCGCTGCACGACGCCTTCGTGATCGTGGACGAGGCCCAGTCACTCGAACGCAATGTGCTGCTCACGGTGCTGAGCCGGATCGGGCAGAACTCGCGCGTGGTCCTGACCCACGATGTGGCCCAGCGGGACAACCTGCGGGTCGGTCGCTTCGACGGGGTGGCGTCCGTGATCGAGACGCTCAAGGGACATCCGCTTTTCGCCCACATGACGCTCACCCGTTCGGAGCGGAGCGCGATCGCCGCCCTCGTCACCGAGATGCTCGAGGGGAACGAGGTGCGCTAGCCCCTCGGATGAATCCTGATCTGCCGCCCGAGAGTGCCCGTTCCGGTCGAGAGTGACCCGCGGAACGGGCACTCTCGACCTGAACGGTGCAGGGGAGGGGCTACTTCGCCTGCGGCGGGCGGGTCATGCTCAGCACGTCGAGGGCGGTGTCGAGCAGCTCGAGGGAGACCTCGCCGCGCTCGACGAACCCAAGCGCGATGACGGACTCGCGCACGGTCACACCCTCGGCCACCGAGTACTTGGCCACCTTGGCCGCGGCCTCGTAGCCGATGACCCGGTTCAGCGGGGTGACGATCGCGGGGGAGGACTCGGCCAGCGCACGGGCACGCTCGACGTTCGCCGTGAGGCCGTCGACGGTCTTGTCGGCGAGCACTCGGGACGCGTTCGAGAGCAGGCGGATCGACTCGAGCAGGGCTGTACCCATCACCGGGATGGCGACGTTGAGCTCGAACGAGCCCGACGCGCCCGACCAGGCGATGGTGGCGTCGTTGCCGATCACCCGCGAGCAGACCATCAGCACGGCCTCCGGGATCACCGGGTTCACCTTGCCCGGCATGATCGAGGAGCCCGGCTGCAGATCGGGGATGTTCAGCTCGCCGAAGCCCGTGTTCGGGCCCGAGCCCATCCAGCGCAGGTCGTTGCAGATCTTAGTGAGACTGACCGCGATGGTGCGGAGGGCACCGGATGCGTCCACCAGGCCGTCCCGGTTGGCCTGCGCTTCGAAGTGGTCGCGCGCCTCGGTGACCGGCAGTTCGGTCTCCTCGACGAGCAGCTCGATCACGAGCTGCGGGAACCCGGCGGGCGTGTTGATGCCGGTGCCGACCGCGGTGCCGCCCAGGGGGACCTCCGCGACGCGGGGGAGCGCGGTGCGCACCCGCTCGATGCCGAGACGCATCTGCCGCGCGTAGCCGCCGAACTCCTGGCCGAGGGTGACCGGGGTGGCATCCATCAGGTGGGTGCGACCGGCCTTGACCACGCCCGCCCACAGCTCGGCCTTGGCCTCGAGCGCCACCGACAGGTGGTCGAGCGCCGGGACGAGCTCGTCGATGAGCGCGCTCGTGACGGCAAGGTGCACGGATGTCGGGAAGACGTCGTTGGAGGACTGGGACGCGTTCACGTGATCGTTGGGGTGCACCGGGCGGCCGAGGCTCCGGGTCGCCAGGGTCGCGAGGACCTCGTTCATGTTCATGTTCGAGGAGGTGCCGCTGCCCGTCTGATAGACGTCGATCGGGAACTCGGAGTCGTAGCGGCCGGTGGAGACCTCGTCGGCCGCGGCGGCGATCGCGTTGGCGATGTCGACGTCGAGCACGCCGAGCTTCGCGTTCGCCAGGGCCGCGGACTTCTTGATCCGGGCCAGCGCGGCGATCTGGGCGGACTCCAGAACCGAGCCGGAGATCGGGAAATTCTCGACGGCCCGCTGTGTCTGCGCCCCGTAGAGGGCGGCGACCGGAACCCGGACCTCCCCCATGGTGTCGTGTTCGATCCGGTACTCGGCTTCAGCGGTCATGTCCACCACGGTGTGTTTACCTTTCGGTTGGGAATCTCTTCGGTACGGGAACGCGCGGCGACAGCCTGGACGGCGCACCGCGGGCGGGCTGCTCGGCTAGACCACGCCGACAACGATGTCGGGCACGGCACGGCCTTCGAGCAGCCGGTAGTTCGCCCCGACGATAGCCAATGTACCTTCTGCCACGGCCTCGCTGATCATCTCGGAGCGCTCGAGCAGTTCGGACACCGTGTCGCGGAGGTGCTCGCGGCCGACGGCGAGGGCGTCGACGCGTTCGGGGTCGATCGGCGTCGCATCCGTCGACCCGGCCACCCGGCGTACGGCCGGCACGATCTTCTCGATGATCCGGGCAATGTGCACGGGCAGCGGCAACGCGCCGGGGGCCTGGGAATCGATGGCCGCGCGCACGGCCCCGCAGCCGTCGTGGCCGAGCACCAGAATCAGCGGCACCCGCAGCACGGCCACGGCGTACTCGAGCGAGCCGAGCACCGAATCGGAGATGACCTGCCCGGCGTTGCGCACGACGAACAGGTCGCCGAGGCCCTTGTCGAAGATGATCTCGGCGGCCAGCCGGGAGTCGCTGCAGCCGAACAGGGCCGCGTCGGGGGTCTGCACGAAGGCAAGTTCGGCGCGGCGGTCCACGTCCTGGCGCGGATGCAGGGGCTCGCCGCCCACGAACCGGTCGTTGCCGCGCTGCAGGTCGGTCCAAACGTCTGCGGGTGTTGGTGCCTCGCCCATTACTGTCCTCCGGTGTTGTTCGAGCTGATCTGATCGGCCAGCACCTCGGCCAGGACGGCGAGTTGCTCGTCATCGGCGGTGCCGACGAGGAGGTAGGTGCTGTCGCCGGCCGTGGTCACGAGCGCGGATTCGAAATTGCCGCGGTCACCCTCCGGCGCGGTGTTGCGGTAGACGTCCCACGGGACGCCGGCGATCGTGACGGTGCCGGCGACGGGGGCATCCTGCAGCTCGTTGGCGAGCCAGCTCGGGTTGGCGCCGAGGGCCTGGGTGAGGCCGATGAACTCGGTCTCCGCGGTGATCAGGCCGATGTACCAGGACGGGATCTTGTCGCTTCCGCCCAAGCGCCACTGCGCCGCGTTGGCCGTCCACCCGCTCGGTAGTTCCGGAACCAGCAGGGGATCGTTGAGGCCGGTCTGCACCTGCGCGGCCACCGATTGGAAATCGACGTCGCGGTTCTGAGGTGCGTCGCTGCGCGGCACCAGCAGCACGAGCACGAGCACCGTGCCGAGCGTGGCCAGCAGCGACAGGATCAGGTTGTTCACGGTCTTGTGGGAGCGGTACTTGCGGGAGTTCTCGGCCAGCCGGGCGCGGGTTTCGTTCGGCGTCTCCGCGCGCCCCAGCTCGGCGACGATGCGGGGTTCGCGCTTGGCGGCGCTCATCCGGCTGTCGCGGCGGAGTCGCCCTGGCCTGCCCTGGCGGCATCCAGTCTGGCCTTCGCGCCGATCAGCCACTCCTCGCAGCGGCGGGCGAGCGCCTCGCCGCGTTCCCACAACGCGAGCGATTCCTCCAGTGACGAGGCTCCCTGCTCGAGGGCGTTCACCACGCGCACGAGCTCATCCCGGGCCTGTTCGTAGCTCAGGGCGTTGATTTCGTCTGCTGCCGAGGTCATGGTGTCCATTCTAATTTCTAATTCGACGGTGTCGGGTCGGAGGCGGCCGCGCCGGCGGTGGCCGCCAGGGCGCCCTCGGCGAGCGTGATCAGGAGTTCCGTCTGCGGTGGTGCCTGACCGGGCGAGCGCACGACCTGGCCGCCCTCCAACTGCACGATCGCGTAGCCGCGGTCGAGGGTGCCCTGGGGGGAGAGGGCGCGCAGCTGGGAGCGCAAGTCGACGACGACCGCACCGGCCCGCTCGACCACCCGGTCAACCAGCTCGGCGCCGCGGGCGACGTAGCGGGTGAGGTCCTCGGACCGGGAATCGATGATCCACTCGGGGGTGGTCAGAACCGGGCGTGAGCGGAGCTGGCCGATCCGGTCGACCTCGTGCGCGAGGATACCGGTCAGCCGGTTGCTGAGGCGGGCGCGGGCCTGCTGCACGCGGTTGAGCTCATCGGAGACGTCCGGGACGACACGTTTGGCGGCATCCGTCGGCGTCGACGCGCGCAGGTCGGCGACGTCGTCGAGCAACGGGCGGTCGGCCTCGTGGCCGATCGCACTGACCAGCGGGGTCGAGCAGGCCGCCGCAGCCCGGAGGAGTCTCTCATCGCTGAAGCCGAGCAGGTTCTGGAAGTCGCCGCCGCCGCGGGCGACGATGATCACGTCGACCTCCGGGTCGGCGTCCAGCCGTTGGATGGCCGCAGTCACCTCGGACACCATGCGCTCGCCCTGCACGGCGGCGTAGGCCAGGTGGAAATTGACGGCCGGCCAGCGCAACTGGGCGTTGCGGATGACGTCTTTCTCGGCGTCGGAGTCTTTGCCGGTGACCAGTCCGATGCAGTGGGGGAGAAAGGGCAGCGGCTTCTTGCGGGATGCGTCGAACAGCCCCTCGCCGGCCAGTTGCTTGCGCAGCCGCTCGAGCCGTTCCAGCATGTCGCCGAGGCCCACGTGGCGCATCTCGAAGACCTGCATGGTGAGCGTGCCGCCCTTGACCCAGTAGTTGGGTTTGACGAGGGCGATCACCCGGTCGCCCTGCTTGAAGTCGCTGGTCAGCTTCGCGCGCACCGACGACCAGATCGTGAAGCTGACCGTCGCGTCTTCGGTGAGGTCTTTCAGCTTGCCGTAGACGTTGCCGCCGCTGGAACCCCACTGGGTGATCTCGCCCTCGACCCAGGCCGTGCCGAGGCGTTCGATGTAGCCGCGGATCTTGTTGGCCAGCAGCCCCACCGGCCACGGGGTCTCCAGGGTGGGCGGTGCGTCCGTCATCAATCGTTCCTCCCACGGACTGCACAGTCGCCGCCCATAGACTGGGTCGGTGACTATCAGTACGGATTCGCCTGTGATCGGCCTCGGCATGCCACGGATTCCCCGGGCACGCAACAGGCTCAAGGATACCCCGGTGCTCGGACATAAACGGGTGCTGCTGGCTGCCCCGCGCGGCTACTGCGCCGGTGTGGACCGTGCCGTGATCGCCGTCGAGAAGGCCCTCGAGCTGTACGGCGCCCCCGTGTACGTGCGGAAGCAGATCGTGCACAACATCCACGTGGTCTCCGAGCTGGAGAAGAAGGGCGCGATCTTCGTCGAGGAAGTCGACGAGGTGCCCACCGGGTCCCACATCGTTTTCAGTGCCCACGGAGTGTCCCCGGCCGTCGTCACGGCCGCGGCGGACCGCGGCCTGCTCGCCATCGACGCCACCTGCCCGCTGGTGACCAAGGTTCATCGCGAGGCCGTGCGCTTCGCCCGGGACGACTTCCAGATTCTGCTGATCGGCCACGAAGGCCACGAAGAGGTCGAGGGCACGGCGGGGGAGGCGCCCGAGCACACCACCCTCGTCGGCAGCCCCGACGACGCCGACACCATCGAGGTGCGCGACCCCGACAAGGTCGTCTGGCTGTCCCAGACCACCCTGAGCGTGGACGAGACCATGGAAACCGTGCGCCGCCTGCGCGCCCGTTTCCCGAATCTGCAGGATCCCCCCAGCGATGACATCTGCTACGCCACCCCGAACCGCCAGGTGGCGATCAAGAAGGTGGCCCGTGATTCAGACCTCGTCATCGTGGTCGGCTCCGCGAACTCGTCCAACTCGGTGCGCCTGGTCGAGGTGGCGCTGGAGTACGGCGCCCAGGCCGCCTACCGGGTGGACTTCGCCAGCGAGATCCAGCAGGAGTGGCTCGACGGGGTGGTCACCGTGGGTGTGACGAGCGGGGCATCCGTGCCCGACGAACTTGTGCACGAGGTGCTCGTCGATCTGGCCGAGGCCGGCTACGGCGACGTCGAAGAGATCAAGACGGCCGAGGAGGACCTGCTCTTCTCGCTGCCCAAGGAACTGCGCAAGGACCTGGCCGGTAACACGGATGCCCGCGCCCTCGGCGGCCGGGTCAGCCGCCCCGAGTAACGGAACCGGACGCGGTGGCTCAGCCCGTCGGCAACGGGTCGGGAGCCTGCCCGCCGGCCGGCTCCAGTTCCTGGAACAGGGTCACGGTCAGGCCCGCCGGAGCTTCGAGGCGCGAATTGAGCGACTGCCACGGGGTCACCCGCGGCGAGGCGATCAACGCGGCGCCGGCATCGGCAAGCTGCCGGGTTGCGCCGGCCGCGTCGGTGACCTCGAAGGCCACCCGGATGTGCCCGCTCGGGCTGCCGTCGGTCTCGAGATCGTCGACCATCCGCCGCTGGGCCGGATTGTGCAGTTCCAGGGTCGCCCGGCCGGCGTCGAGGACCATGCCGCGGGCCCCGCGCCCGTCGTCGAACGACTGCGCCTCGGTCAGGCCGAGAGTGTCCCGGTAGAAGCGGACCGCGGCGTCATAATCCGCGGCCTCGACGACCAGGCGCAGCTGGAGGACGGGTGGTTTCGGTTCGGTGTCATCCCTCATTCGCTCAGGCTAGGAACGGCGGCCTCTGCGCGCAAGGGTCGCTGGCCCGGCACCCGCACCGCGACCGTGTGATGCACAAAGCGCCCGGCGAACAGATCTGGGATCTGTTCGCCGGGCGCCGTCGCCACGCCTACTGCTGGTAGAGGTCCATCAGGTTCGGGTCGTTGAGCAGTGTCGGGTCGGTGGCCAGAACGGCGCCGGTGAAGGCGATGAACACGACCACCCCCAGGACCGCTCCGATCAGCGGAACGTAGAACGCGCGCTTGCCGCGAGCCAGCAACAGGATCACGCCTGCCGCCGTGGCCAGCCAGACCAGGGACACACCGACGATCCCGGCAATGACCAGCCCGGCCACGGAGGGAGCCGGCTCGTAGGTTCCGAGGTCCAACTGGGTATAGATCACCTGGATGGATTCGGTGATCATCCTGAACATGCTGACCGCGAAGAACGTGAACAGCAGCCCGAGGATGAGCAGGCTCAGAGCGACCGGTCGGTCCCAGGCGGGCGCGGTGCCAACCGGCCGCGGAGCCTTCCCGGGGGCCGCGGGCGGCCCCGGAGACGGCGGCGCGGCAAGGGTGCGCTCATCCGGGGTCGGAGTCCAGCTCCATCCCTCGGGCGCAAGCTCGCCGTACTGGGGACGGGGCCGGGAATCCTCCGGAGGGGTTCCCGGGGGAGTCGACGAAGAATTCTCGGCCATCGTCATCCGGTGCTAGCTGTTCGAGTGGCCGGCGGAGCCGAGCTGGCGGGTGGCGTCGGCGACGCGAGCGGCCATGGCCGTCTCGGCGACCTTGCCCCAGGCGCGCGGGTCGTAGACCTTCTTGTTGCCGACTTCGCCGTCAACCTTGAGCACGCTGTCGTAGTTGCTCAGCATGTAGCCGGCGACCGCGCGGGTGAACGCGTACTGGGTGTCGGTGTCGATGTTCATCTTGACGACACCGTTCGCGACGGCCTCGGCGATCTCGGCGTCGGTCGAGCCCGACCCGCCGTGGAAGACCAGGTCGAGCGGCTTCGGGCCGGTGCCCAGCTTGGCGGCGACGCCATCCTGGATCTCCTTGAGGAGCTCCGGGCGCAGTTTGACGTTGCCGGGCTTGTAGACGCCGTGCACGTTGCCGAAGGTGAGGGCAGCCATGTAGCGGCCGTTCTCGCCCATGCCGAGGGAGTCGATCATGGAGAGCGCGTCGTCGAGAGTCGTGTACAGGTTCTCGTTGATGTCGCCCTCAACGCCGTCTTCTTCGCCGCCGACGGCGCCGATCTCGACCTCGAGGATGGCGTTGATCGCCTTGGTGCGCTTCAGGATGTCCTTGGCGATTTCCAGGTTCTCGCCGAGCGCGATGGCGGAGCCATCCCACATGTGCGACTGGAAGATCGGGTTGCGGCCGGCCTTCACCTCTTCTTCGGAGGCGGAGATGAGCGGGAGGACGAAGTCCTCGAGCGCGCCCTTGGGGCAGTGGTCCGTGTGAAGTGCGACGGTAATGGGGTAATTGTCGGCGACGGACTGCACGAAGCGGGCCATCGCGAGCGCACCGGATGCGCGGTTTTTGACCGTGTGGCCGGCGAAGTAATCCGCGCCACCGGTGGTGACCTGGATGATGCCGTCAGAGCCGGCTTCGGTCAGGCCCTGAAGGACGGCATTAATGCTCTGGGAAGACGAAACGTTGAACGCCGGGTAGGCGAACCCCTTCGTCTTGGCCTTGGTGAGCATCTCGGCATACTGGTCTGGGGTTGCGATGGGCATTGTTGAGTCTCCTCGATTGAACCGTTTCGGTCCTCTCATCCTACCGAGATGGGTCTCCGGACGTGCCAGCGACCGGACACGTCCTCGATCCGGAGCTGGCGCTAGGCTGAAGGCGGCAGCACCGACACCGGTGCCGGCCCAATGATGGGTCTTGCCACTGCCGCACTCTTCGTCCGGGAAGGACCATCTGTGAACAGCCCCGAAGTCGCCCCCAATTTCACCCACCCCGACCGCAACCTTGCGATGGAACTGGTGCGGGCCACGGAGGCCGCAGCGATTCGGGCAGTTCCGTTCATCGGCCGCGGCGACAAGAACGCCGCAGACAAAGCAGCCGTCGATGCCATGCGCGTCTTCCTCGGCACCGTCAACTTCGACGGACTCATCGTCATCGGCGAGGGTGAGAAAGACGAAGCCCCGATGCTCTTCAACGGTGAGCGCGTCGGCAACGGCAAGGGACCGGCTTGCGACATCGCGGTCGACCCGATCGATGGCACCAGCCTCACCGCCGCCGGACGCCAGAACGCCCTCTCCGTGATCGCGGTCTCATCCCGCGGCACCATGCTCGACGCGTCATCCGTGTTCTACATGGACAAGATCGTCACGGGCGCCGCCGGCCGTGGAGTCGTCAGCCTTGACGCGCCAATCGGCGACAACATCCGCGAGCTGTCCAAAGCCACCGGCAAGCCGATCGGTCAGATGGTCCTCGCCGTTCTCGACCGTCCCCGTCACGCCGAACTGATCGACGCCATCCGCAGCGCCGGAGCCGGCACCCGGTTGATGAGCGACGGCGACGTCGCCGGCGGCATCAACGCGGCCCGCTGGGAAACGCGCATCGACATGTGCGTCGGGATGGGGGGCAGCCCCGAGGGCATCACCACGGCCTGCGCGCTCAAGGCCATCGGCGGCTACATGCAGGGCCGCCTCGCGCCGAAGGACGACGTGGAGCGCGCGGCCGCCGTCGCGGCCGGCCTGGACGTCGACAAGCTTCTCGAGCTCGACGACATGGTCAGCGGCGACAACACCTTCTTCGTCGCCACGGGCGTGACGGATGGCGGACTCGTCGACGGCGTGCGCCGCCAGGGCCCGATCATCCGCACCGAGAGCATCGTGCTGCGCTCCAAGTCGGGCACCTCGCGTCGCGTGATCGGCGAACACCTCGCCTCGAAGTGGCTCTAGCCATCCGGCTCTAGCAACCTGAAACGCTGAGAATCGCCGTTCCGACGGCGATTCTCGGCGTTAATGGCGATTCTTGTCAGTCAGTCAGTCAGTCAGTCAGTCAGTCAGTCAGCGCGGCGGTTTCGATTACTGCGGCCTCCAGTGCCGCCGCCTCCAATTCCGAGACGAACTCCCAGGCGGCCAGTTCGCGCGGAGTGTCTTCGATGCCTGCCAGCGGCGCCAGCACCTTCGACTCGTCCAGGGCGTTGAGCTTGCGCGCGGTGGGCAGCACCTGGCGTTCCATCGAACCGACGAAGCCGTTGTAGTCCTTCACCGTGCGCTCGATCGACCGGCCCAGTTTCTCGATGTGCGTGGCCGTGGTGGCCAGGCGCGCGTACAGCTCCCGGCTGAGGTCGAACAGCACCTTGGCGTCATGTGTGAGCACGTCTTGCTGCCAGGTGAAGGCCACCGTTTTGAGCACCGACCACAGGGTCACCGGGGACGCGAGGGCCACCCGCTTCGAGAACGCGAACTCCATGATGGACGGGTCGGCCTCCATCGCCGAGGAGACCAGGGACTCGCTCGGGATGAAGGCGATCACGATCTCCGGGGACGCCTCCAGGCCCTGCCAGTAGGCCTTGCTGCCCAGGGTGGTGATGTGGTCGCGCACGGCCTTGACGTGCGCTTTCATGTAGACGGCCCGCTGGGCGCCGAGGGCGCCGGTGGCGGTGACCGGGATCTGACTGGCTTCGAGGAACGCCGTGAACGGCACCTTCGCGTCGACGGCGATGTTCTTGCCGCCGGGCAGGTGCACGACCATATCGGGCCGGCCGGCACCGGCGTCGGAGGTGATGCTCGACTGCACGTCGAAGTCGACCCGCTCGATCAGGCCCGCGGCCTCGACCACGCTGCGCAGCTGGGTTTCGCCCCAGACGCCGCGCGTGTTGTTGGCGCGCAGGGCCGACGCGAGCGACTCGGCGGTGCTCCGCAGGCGCTCCTCCGACTCGGTCGCCGACCGCAGCTGCTGGCTGAGCTCGCCGTGTTGCAGGCTGCGCTGGGCTTCCAGCTCGGCGACCTTCTGCGCCATGTCCTGCAGGCTCTCCTTGACCGGTGCGAGGGCCTGGAGCACCTTGCTCTCCTGCTTCTGCTGCACGGTGCGGGCCTCCGCGTCATCGCGCTGACGGTCACTCAGCTCGCGGTACTGCCGCCCCGCATCGACGACCTGCCCGCGCAGGGCTTCGGCCGTGGCCTGAACCGAGGCCAGCTCTTCGCGCAGGATGGAGTGGATGCCGGCTTCCCGGGCCCGCAACTCGGTCAGCGCCATCTGGTGGCGGGCCTCGGTCACCAACGGATCGTCGGTACCGGGCGCGCCCCCGCTGCGGCGCTCAGCGGCCCGAGCCGTGAGGACCAGCGTGAGCAGGGTGCCGAGCAGGGCGCCGACGACGAGGCCGAGAAGAAGACTGAACCAGGAATCCATGGTTCCACTCTGCCAGTGGCCACCGACATTGCCCGGGCCGGTGCCGGCACGGATGCCGCGACGTGCAGCGATGGTGCAGCGACGTGCAGCGATGGTGCAGCGCCGGGCGCCCGGGGGTCGTACCCGGCGGGGCCGCTCAAACAGGCCCTCGTGACCCAAGACCCTACATATCAGCTGAGCGCCATCGGGCCGTGGGTGGCGGTCTTCTCTTTGGTGGCCACCGGCCCGATCGCGCCGATCTTCACGCCGGTGATCTGCGCCAGTTGCTCCAGGTTGCCGGCCCCGTGCCGGTCGGCCGCGTGGATCATGATGGCCGCGCAGGCCTCCGCGTCGGCCAGGGCGTCGTGGTGCGCGAAACCCTCGAAGCCCGCGGCCATCGCGGCAACCGGGAGTCGGTAGGAGTCGAGGTGGTAGGTGCGGCGGGCCACCTGCAGGCTGCAGACGTAGTTGAAGTCGGGTACGGCCAGCCCGGCGACCGTGGAGGACGTCTTGATCACGCCGAGGTCGAAACCGGCGTTGTGGGCGACGAGGTGATCGTCGCCGGCGAAGGCGACCAGGTCGGGAAGCTGCTCGGACCAGGTGGCCGCACCCGCGACATCCGTCGGCCGGATGCCGTGGATCTTGATGTTCCAGGCCAGGAAGATGTCGTGCCCGACGGCCGGCTGGATGAACCAGGCGACCTTGTCGACCACCTTGCCGTCTCGAACCTTCACCAGCCCCACCGAGCACGCCGAAGCGCTGGAGGAGTTGGCGGTCTCGAAGTCGATGGCGGTGAAGTTGACTGGCACCGCTTCATCCTTTCACGGGCCGCCGACAGTGCGTCCCCGCCGGCCGACCGGACCGCGGGCCGCAGGCGGTACGATTGACTCTCGTGGCTCTTACTATTGCAATCGTCGGACTGCCCAATGTCGGCAAGTCCACCCTCT
>DATISQ010000219.1:0-4611 GCA_035581905.1 Cryobacterium sp. | reverse complement strand
GGCCAGCAGGTCGTCGACCACGGCCAGGGTCAGCAGGAAGATGCGCAGGGCGCTGGGCAGTTTTGTGCCGATCACGGCGAGCACGGCCACGGCGAAGGCGATGTCGGTGGCGGTGGGGATGGCCCAGCCACGCAGTATCTCCGGTCCCGAGCTGAACGCGATCGCGGTGAAGATCAGGGCCGGAACGATGACGCCGCCGACGGCCGCGGCGACCGGGACGACCGCTCGGCTGAAGGAGCGCAGGTCCCCGGCGACGAACTCACGCTTGAGTTCGAGGCCGGCCAGGAAGAAGAAGATCGCCAGGAGCCCGTCGGCCGCCCACGCGCCGAGACTCAGGTTGAGGTGCCAGGGTTCGTAACCGATCGTGAAATCGCGCACGGAATAGTAGAAATCGGCAGCCCCGGTGTTGGCCAGGATCAGCGCGAGGACGGTCGCCATCAGCAGGATCGCGCCGCCGACGGTCTCCTTGCGCAGAATCGTGGCGACGTGCAGGTACTCGCGGTAGCTGCCGCGGCGGAAGATGCTCGGTCTTGGGGCGGTACGCAGGTTTGATGGTGTCGTCATAGACGAGCCTCAGGCAATCAGGATTTTGTGGCACACGAACGATGTTGTCGACCAGGCTTCCCGACTCACCTCAATGAGCGTACCGCGTTCGGGCGATCAACGCCGCCCGAGCCAGCGGCGCCACCAGCGGCCCGGCCGGCCTCGCCAGCTCCGGGGAAAGTGCCAGGGGGCACGCACGGGCAGGCCGCGCCGCATCCGCCGCCGCCGCAGGATGAAAGCGCGCAGCAGCAGAAGCAGCAGTGCGGCAAGGATCAGGGGAACGGCGAACGTCATTCGCGCCCGTCGTCGATGAGGCGGCGGCGAATGGACTCCATCCCGCGAGTCTAGGCCGAGGTCTATACTCGAATCGAACACGGGAGTCCGGTCAACCGGGCTGAGAGGAAGCTTCTGAAGCTTCGACCGTCGAACCTGATCTGGATCATGCCAGCGCAGGGAGGCAGATTTTCTCGTTCCCGTGCCCTGGGACCATCTACGGAAAGGGCACGACCCATGCACGCAACAACCACTCTTCTCACTTCGTCCACGTCCCGGCAGCCGCGGAACTTCCGCTGGCGGGTCGTCGACATCGTCATCGCCAGTGTCATCGGCGTGGCCAGCGGGCTCATCTTCGTCGTCTGGAACCAGGCGTACAACCCGCTCAGCGGCCTGCTCACCCCGCTGCTGCCGGGCCTGCAGGCCCTGCTGGGCGGCGGATGGCTGTTCGCCGGTGTGCTCGGCGGCCTCATCATCCGCAAACCCGGCGCGGCGATCTACACCGAGCTGCTCGCGGCGGTCGTGTCGACCCTGGTCGGCGGCACCGCCTGGGGAGCCACCATCCTGGTGTCCGGCCTGGTGCAGGGTCTCGGCGCCGAGCTGGTCTTCGCGCTGTTCTTCTACGCCAACTACCGTCTCTACGTGGCCCTGCTCGCCGGCGCGGGAGCGGGCCTCGCCCTGGCGATCAACGACCTGCTGCTCTGGTACCCCGGGTCGGCCGCTCCGTTCATCGCCATCTACACCGCCTCCTCGGTCGTCTCCGGGGTGGTGGTGGCCGGGCTGCTGTCCTGGCTCGCCCTGCGCGGCCTCGCCCGCACCGGTGCCCTGTCACGGTTCGCCGCCGGGCGATCGAACCGCGCCCGGGTCTAGGGGATCCGCGATGACACCGGCAGCAGCGGCATCCGTCTCGGGCGCGTCCATCGTCGCCCGCGGCTGGGGCTGGCGGCACGCCGGACGGCGGGGCTGGGCCGTCGACGGCCTCGACCTGCGGATCACGCCGGGCGAGCGCGTACTGCTGCTCGGCGCCTCCGGGGCCGGCAAATCCACTCTGCTGCACGCCCTCGCCGGGGTGCTCGGCGGTGACGAGGAGGGCGAGCAGCGCGGTCAGCTGCTCGTCAACGGCGCCGAGCCGACCGCCGCGCGCGGCCAGGCCGGCCTGCTGCTGCAGGACCCGGACTCGCAGGTGATCCTGGCGCGGGTGGGCGACGACGTCGCCTTCGGCTGCGAGAACCTGGGGGTGCCCCGCGAGGAGATCTGGCGCCGGGTGAACGACGCCCTGGACATGGTCGGCCTTGACCTGCCGCTGCAGCATCCGACGTCGGAGCTGTCGGGCGGGCAGAAGCAGCGTCTCGCCCTCGCCGGGGTTCTGGCGATGCGGCCGGGGCTGCTGCTGCTCGACGAACCCACGGCGAACCTCGACCCGGAGGGGGTGCTGGACGTGCGCGATTCCGTCGCCCGCGTGCTCGAACACTCCGCGGCGACGTTCATCGTGATCGAACACCGGGTGGCGGTCTGGCAGAGCCTCGTGAACCGGGTGATCGTGCTCGACGCCGCCGGGGGAGTCCTGGCCGACGGTCACCCCGACGACGTGCTGACGCGCCAGGGGGAGCGGCTCGCGGCCGCGGGCGTCTGGGTGCCGGGGTACGGCCACGGACCGGTATCGCCCCGCCGGGGCACCTGCTCGGAGTCGGCGCCCGGCGCGGCTCCCCTTCTCCGCACGCCCGGCCTCGCGATCGCCCGCCCGCGTGCCGACGTCGTCGCCCGGGACATCGACCTCAGGGTGCACGCCGGCACCGCCCTGGCACTCACCGGGCCGAACGGGGCCGGCAAATCGACCCTGGCGCTCACCCTCGCGGGCCTGCTGAAACCGGCCGGAGGAGCGGTGCTCGCGAGCCCGGAGTTCGCCGACGGGGCCGATGCGGAACCGATCCGCTGGAAGTCCCGCCAGCTGGTCACCCGCATCGGCACCGTGTTCCAAGACCCGGAGCACCAGTTCGTGGCCGCCACCGTACGGGCCGAACTCGCCGTGGGGCCACGGGCCCTGAAACGGCCGGAGGCGGCGATCAACGCCCGGGTCGACGAGGTGCTGCAGCGTCTGCGCCTGGACCACCTGGCCGAGGCGAACCCGTACACCCTGTCCGGCGGCGAGAAACGACGGTTGTCGGTGGGCACCGTGCTGGCCACCCGGCCACCGCTGCTCGTGCTCGACGAGCCCACCTTCGGCCAGGACCTGCGAACCTGGCGGGAAACCGTGGCCCTGCTCGATGAACTCCTGCGGGACGGCAGCGCGGTGGTCGCCGTCTCGCACGACACCGACTTCGTGGCCGCCCTCTTCGATCGGGAATACCGTCTGACCGGGCAGGCCGGTCCCAGCATCACGCGAGCGGCGGTGTCACGGTGAGCATGCTGACGCCCACCCGGGGCACCCAGGCCATCTTCCGGATCAACCCGGTCGCGAAACTCGCCGCCGCGCTGCTGCTGGCGGGCGTGCTCATCCTGACCATCGACTGGGTCTCCGCCGCCGTCGCCCTGGCCTGCGAGTTCGTGCTCTTCTTCTGGGCCGGGCTGTCGCTGAAGGCCTTCGCGCTGCGCACCCTGCCGGTCTGGATCGCCGCAC
This sequence comes from Cryobacterium sp., assembly GCA_035581905.1. Classification (GTDB taxonomy): domain Bacteria; phylum Actinomycetota; class Actinomycetes; order Actinomycetales; family Microbacteriaceae; genus Cryobacterium. The sequence continues at coordinate 1,178 of DATISQ010000219.1, read as the reverse complement.
CCACCGCCGGCGTCACCACCCTGCTGTACGGGCAGGCGGCCGGGCAGGTCTACTGGGCCTTCGGGCTGGTGAACGTGACCGAGGGATCGCTCGAGCTCGCCATCGCCACGACCCTGCGCATCCTCGCCATCGGCCTGCCGTCAGTGGTGCTCTTCGTGACCGTCGACCCCACTGACCTGGCCGACGGCCTCGCCCAGGTGGTGAAGCTGCCGGCCCGCTTCGTGCTGGGGGGCCTGGCCGGGCTGCGCCTGGTCGGTCTGTTCCTCGAGGACTGGCGTGCCCTCGAACTGGCCCGGCGGGCCCGCGGCATCGCGGACCGCGGCGCCCTGCGCCGACTGCTCAGCCAGGCCTTCGCCCTGCTGGTGCTGTCGATCCGGCGCGGCAGCAAACTGGCGACCGCGATGGAGGCCCGCGGGTTCGGCGCCCCGGGGCGGCGCACCTGGGCCCGCCCCTCCACCTTCCGGGGACGCGAGTTCGCCCTGATCGGCATCGGACTGGCCGTGGCCCTCCTCTCGGTGGGCGTCTCCGTGGCGACGGGAAGTTGGAACTTTGTCCTCACCTGACCTGGCCCAGACCCCCGATCCGGTCGGTGACCGACGGATGCTGCTGGCCCCCGTGCTCCGCGATCTCGCCTCCGCCGGGGTGGCGCCCGTCGTTCTCATCGACGGGCCGAGCGGGGCCGGTAAGAGCACCCTCGCCGACGCGCTCGCCCTGGCCTGGCCCGGACCGGTGCGCCCCAGCCTGGTGCGGCTGGACGACATCTACCCCGGTTGGCGGGGCCTCGACGACGCCATCGCCCACCTGATGGAGCACGTACTCACCCCGCGGAAACTCGGCCGGCCCGGTGCCTGGCACCGCTACGACTGGGATCGGGGCGAGCGTGCGGAATGGCACCCGGTCGACCGGGCACGCCCGCTGATCGTGGAGGGCTGCGGCACGCTCGCGGCCGCCCACGCGCCGCTCAGCGACATCCGGGTCTGGCTGGACGCCGACGACGACATCCGCAAGCAGCGGGCTCTCGACCGGGACGGCGACACGTTCCGGGCGCACTGGGACCAGTGGCAAGCGGACTGGGACGCCTACCGAGAGCGGGAGCAGCCCGAGCGGCAGGCGACGATCCGGTTGGCCGGGACCCCCGGGCGTCCGTCGCCCCGACACGCCCCCGGAATCGGGCCCGG
>DATISQ010000218.1:0-10597 GCA_035581905.1 Cryobacterium sp. | reverse complement strand
ACCTGGGCGCAGAAACGCTTGAAGCCGTCGGGCAGAGCGTCGCTCCAGAGAACGGTGAGGTTCGGCTCGGGTGCGGCGCCGATGTTGTACAGCGTCTGCAGGAACCGGAAGGTGGTCTTGGTGACGAGCGGGCGGCCGTCTTCACCGATGCCGGCGAGCGACTCGGTGACCCAGGTCGGGTCGCCGGCGAAGATCTCGTCGTATTCCGGGGTGCGCAGGAAGCGCACGATGCGGAGCTTGATGACGAGGTCGTCGATGAGCTCCTGGGCGTCCTCTTCGGTCAGCACTCCGGCGGCCATGTCGCGCTCGATGTAGGCGTCGAGGAAGGCCGCGTTGCGGCCGAACGACATTGCCGCACCGTTCTGCTCCTTGACCGCGCCGAGGTAGGCGAAGTAGAGCCACTGCACGGCTTCGCGCGCGGTGGCGGCGGGCTTGGAGATGTCGGAGCCGTAGGTGGCAGCCATCTGGATGAGTTCCTGGAGGGCCCGGATCTGCTCCGAGTTTTCCTCGCGGGCCCGGATGACGTCCTCGGTCGAGGGCTCCATGTCGATCTCGGCGCGGTCGTTCTTCTTGCCGGCGATCAGGGCGTCGACACCGTAGAGCGCAACCCGGCGGTAGTCGCCGATGATGCGGCCACGGCCGTAAGCGTCGGGCAGCCCCGTGATCAGGTGGCTGCTGCGCGCACGGCGAACCGCGGGCGTGTAGGCGTCGAAGACGGCGGTGTTGTGGGTCTTGCGGTAATCGGTGAAGATCTTTTCAAGTTCGGGAGACACGGGGTAGCCGTAGGTCTCCAGCGAGGTGGCGACCATGCGCCAGCCGCCGAAGGGCATAATTGCGCGCTTGAGCGGCGCATCCGTCTGCAGTCCGACGATTACCTCGTTGGCCTGGTCGATGTAGCCCGGAGCGTGGGCGGTAATGGACGACGGCGTGGTCGCGTCGACGTCGTAGACGCCTTTACGACGTTCCTCGGGGAACATCTCGGACAGCTTGGCCCAGATCCCCGTGGTGCGGGCGGTGGCTCCGGCGAGGAAGCTCGCGTCGCCGAGGTACGGGGTGTAGTTGCGCTGGATGAAATCGCGCAGATCGATCGAATCCTGCCAGGGGCCGGAGACGAAGTCAGTCCGACCGGCGTCATCCGTTCCGCTGCGAACACCTTCAGTGATTGTCATGTAGTTTGCTCTCCTCGTGGGATCGAGACACCCTCTGCGAAAGTGTCTCTCCCACAGTCGGGCCGAGAGAGCAGGACCACGAGGCTCCGGCTAATGCGACGATGCACCGTGACTTGCCCTCTTTTCCAACCCTACTCCGGTCGGACCCTCCCAGACGCGAAATTTAGGGAATTGCATCCAAAGATGCATTTATGGATAGGTGCAGTAGTGGGTAAGGTTGAGGAATGAGTTTTTTGCAGGAGTCCCGCGGAGCCGCCAAGCCTCGCGGCGCTGCTCCTTCAGCCGTCAATCGCGTCTATGCGACCGTCGCCGACGCCATCATTTCCGGCACCCTGGCGGCGAGCTCGCTGATCACCGAGGGTGAGATCGCAGAGGCGCTCTCCATCAGCCGCACCCCCGTGCGCGAGGCCTTCCTCGCTCTCGAGGCCCACGGCCTTCTGACGCTCTTCCCCAAGAAGGGCGCCATCGTCACGGCCCTGGGCGACACGGAGACGGCCGAGCTGCTGCAGGTGCGCGTCATGCTGGAGAACACGGCGGTGACCCTGCTCAGCGAGCGGCCGGCCGACATTCCGGGCGTCGACGCCGAGCTGCAGGACCTCATCCGCATCCAGTCCGATGCCGCCCTGGCCGGCGACCTGCTCACCTTCGCCCGCGCCGACCACCGGTTCCATGCCCGCATCGTCGACGAGACCCACAACCGGGTCATCGACGGGATCTACACCCTGCTCGGCCCCAGGCTCGAGCGCCTCGTGCACCGGGCGGCCCTGCGCGACCCGCGCAACCTCGACCGTCTCGTGGCCGAGCACCGCATCCTCGCCCACCATCTGCGCGGCGGTGACGCCCTCGCCTACCAGCTCGCCCTGCGCCAGCACGTCGAAGACGGTCATCACGCGCGGCTGGCGCCCTGACCCGCCCACCACACCTCCCCGCTCGTTCCCGCACCTGTTTTCAAGAAAAGAACCATGACTTCCCGCCGTATCGTTCCCGCCTGGCAGCTTGCCGCTCCTGCCCTGTTCGCCATGGCCTGGGGTGGCAACCACTTCACGCCGCTCCTGCACATGTACGAATCGCTCGGCCACTATTCCGTCGTCATGGCCGACCTCTTCCTCGGCTTCTACGTGGTGGGCCTGATTCCCGGCCTGCTGCTGGCCGGGGCACTCTCGGACCGCTACGGGCGCAAGCCGCTGACCCTGGCCGGCGTCATCCTGGGAATTCTCGCCAGCATCCTGCTGGGCCTCGGGTTTTCGAGCGGAATCATGATCTCCACCGGGCGGCTGCTGGCGGGCCTGAGTGTCGGCGTGGCGATGGCGGTGGGAACCGCGTGGCTCAAGGAGCTGTCCGGCCCGCCGTACGACAATCAGGCCGGCCACACGGCGGGGGCACGGCGACCGGCCCTCACCCTCACGATCGGGTTCGGACTCGGCGCCGGAGTGGCCGGCGCGCTCGCGCAGTGGGGGCCGATGCCGACCCTCTCCCCGTACGCCGTGCACATCCTGATCAGCCTGCTGGTCATCCCCCGTCTGCTGAGGACCCCGGAGACCGTGCCGCGCTACCGGGCACACCGGCCCTTCTGGCAGGACCTGGCGGTTCCCCTGGCCGGGCACCGCCGGTTCGTTCGCGTGATCGCCCCGTCGGCACCCTGGGTCTTCGGCGCCGCCGGCCTCGCCTACGCGATCATGCCCACGCTGGTCAAGGATCAACTGGGCGACCTCAACCTCGCCTACGCCACCCTGCTCACGGTCGTGACCCTCGGCACCGGGGCGCTCGTGCAACCGCAGGTGGCACGGATCAACCGGATCACCGGAGGCCGGGCCCTGACCGTCGGGATGTCCGTGATGCTGGTGGGGGTGGGCCTCAGCGTGGCGACGGCGATCGTGCTGTCCCCGGTGCTCGCGTTCCTCACGGCCCTCGTGCTCGGCGCCGCCTACGGCGTGAGCATCGTGGCCGGACTGGTCGAGATTCAGAAGATCTCCACCGCGGCCGACCTGGCGGGCCTCACCGGGGTCTATTACAGCCTCACCTACATCGGTTTCCTGCTGCCGGTCGCATTCGCCTGGCTCAATGCCGTGGCCAGCTACACGGTGCTGCTGAGCATCCTGTTCGTGGTCTGCGCACTGTGTCTGGCCCTCGTGGCGCACGGGATGCGCCGGAGGGTCACCGAGTAGGCGGCGCCTGGATTATCGTCGTCCCATGCCCTATTTGCTCCGCCCACTCCTTCCCGCCGACGCCGCAACGGTGCTCGGGCTCAACAATGCCGCCGTTCCTGCCGTCAACGTCCACGACGAGGACAGCCTGTCCGCCCTGCTCGCGGCCGGGAGCCACGCCATTGCGGTCGTGCACGACACCGCGCCGGGCGACGTGCTCGGCTTCGCGGTGGTCTTCGGGGTCGATGCGGACTACGCGAGCGAGAATTACCGGTGGTTCTCCGCCCGATCGGACTCGTTTCTCTACGTGGATCGCATCGTGGTGTCGGACCAGGCCCGCAACCAGGGTCTCGGGGCCCTGCTCTACACCGCGATCTTCGCGGCGGCCGCCGCGGCCGAGGTCCGCCAGGTCTTCTGCGAGGTGAACCTTGCACCGGCGAACCCCCGGTCGCTGGCGTTCCACTCCCGACTCGGCTTCGAGCCGATCGGCGAGCAATCGACGAAGGGCGGCACCGTCGTGGTCTCCCTGCTCGCCGCTCCCGTCGGCCCGGGCGCACGGTGACACCATGACGGACGACGGTCGCGCAATCCCACTCCCGGACGACCTCAACCGCTGGGTGGCGACGCAGCGATGGTTCACCGACAAGGGCCGCGTTCCGCGACTGGTCAGCATCGGGCACTGGGTGCTGCCCACCCCGGAAGCCGGGGTGGACATCCGCACCGAGCTCGTCTTCGATGCCGCCGCCGCGACCCGCACCCTCTACCAGCTGCCGCTGACCCAGCGGGCCGCTCCCCTGCCCGGAGGTGAACCGGCCCTGATCATGACCCTCTCCGACGGTCGCGCGGTTTACGACGCCACCGGCGACCCGGCCTACTGCAGCGCACTGCTGGGTTTCATCCTGGGCCAGGCCTCCTCGCCCGAGTCCGGGGACGTCGGCGCGCGGGCCCGCGGCGAGCTCCTGTCGGGCGCCGATCCCGCCGAGCGGCCGGCCCGGGTTCTCGCCAGCCGGGTGCTCAGCGGGGAGCAGTCGAACACGTCCATCATCCTGGATTGCGTCGACGCGGCCGGCCGGCCGGCCCGCCCCGTCATCTGCAAGGTGTTCCGGATGCTGCACCCCGGCGAGAATCCGGACGTGTCCGTGCAGTCCGCCCTGGCCGGGGCCGGCTCACGCTTCGTGCCCGAACCAGTGGGCTGCGTGGTCGGCGAGTGGGCCGAGCCTGCGCAGCCTGGCGCCACCCTGACGGGCCATCTCGTCTTCGCCCAGGAGTTCCTGCCGGGCGCCCCGGATGCCTGGCGGGCCGCCCTGGCGTCGGCCGGGGCCGGGGAGGACTTCAGCGAGCAGGCGAGGGCGCTGGGCGAGGCGACGGCCGCCGTGCACGCCGACCTGGCCGCCGTGATGCCCACCCACGATGCCACCGCGGCGGTCATCGCCACGGAACTGGACCGGATGCGGGAGCGCTACCGCAGCGCCGCCGCCGAGGTGCCGGCTCTGACCGGCTATGGCACCGCCGTCGAAGCGGTCTTCACGCGTGCGGAGACGGCGCGCTGGCCCCGGCTGCAGCGCATCCACGGCGATTTCCACCTCGGTCAGGTGCTCGAGGTGCCCGGCCGCGGCTGGGTTCTGGTGGACTTCGAGGGCGAACCGCTGCGGCCCCTCTTCGATCGCACCCAGCCGGATGTGCCGCTGAAGGACATCGCCGGGATGCTGCGTTCCTTCTCCTATGTGGCCGGCACGGTCGAGCGGTCCACGCCCGGCCACCAGACCGCGGCCGCCGAGGCGTGGGCTGCGTCGTGCCGGCAGGCTTTTCTCGACGGCTACGCCGCGCGCTCCGGCCAGAGTCTGGCCGGCCAGGAACCGCTGCTGGACGCGTTCGAACTGGACAAGGCCCTCTACGAGGCCGTCTACGAGACCCGCAACCGGCCGTCCTGGTTGCCGATTCCGCTCGCGGCCATCCGCGGGCTGGCCCTGGATGTCTCCGCCGGGCTGCCGTAGGGCGCGGTCACGACCGGTCAGCGCTTGAGCTCGGGGAACTGGTCGTCGCGCCACTCATCGGGCAGGGTCTCCCGCCGGGCGGCCGCGGCCTCCTCACGCAGGCGCAGTTCGACCCGGCGGATCTTGCCGGAACTGGTCTTGGGCAACTCGTAGAACTCGACCCGCCGCACGCGCATGTACGGGGGCAGGCCGGTGCGGGCGTGGCGCAGTACCGAGAGCGCCGTTTCGCCGTTGGGGTCCCAGCCCGCCGCCAGGGCGATATAGGCCTTGGCGATGTTCAGACGGGTGTCGTCGGGTGCGGGCACGACAGCCGCCTCGGCGACCGCCGGGTGTTCCAGCAGCACGCTCTCGACCTCGAACGGGGAGACCTTGTAGTCGGAGGACTTGAAGATGTCATCGGTGCGGCCGATGAAGGTGATGTAGCCGTCGGCGTCGCGGCCGGCGACGTCGCCGGTGTGGAAGTGGCCGTCGCGCACGGCCTCCCGCGTGCGTTCGGGGTCACCGTGGTAGCCGGCCATCAGGTTGACCGCGGTGCGGGACAGGTCGAGGCAGATCTCACCCTCGTCGCTCTCCTCCCCGGTGATGGGGTCGAGCAGCGTGATCGCGACACCCGGCAAGGGCATCCCCATCGACCCGGCCTTGAGGACCGAACCCGGGACATTGCCCACGATCGCCGTGGTCTCGGTCTGCCCGTAGCCGTCCCGGATCGTGAGCCCCCAGGACCGCTGGATCTGGTGGATGACCTCCGGGTTGAGCGGCTCGCCGGCCGAGAGGATCTCGCGCAGACCCACCGGTTTGGCCCCGACGTCGGATTGGATCAGCATGCGCCACACGGTCGGCGGGGCGCAGAAGGTGGTCACCTTCGCGCGGTGCAGCTGGTCGGCGAGGGCGTGGGGGTCGAACCGGGCGTAGTTGTAGACGAAGACGGTGGCCTCGGCGATCCACGGGGCGAAGAAGCTGCTCCAGGCGTGCTTGCCCCAGCCGGGCGAACTGATGGCCAGGTGCACGTCGTCCGGGCGGAGCCCGATCCAGTACATCGTGGTCAGGTGCCCCACGGGATAGGACGTCTGGGTGTGCACCACCATCTTCGGTTTGCTGGTGGTGCCCGAGGTGAAGTAGATCAGTGACGCGTCGTCGGAGGACACGACCACGGTGGGCTTCTCGGCCGTGACGAGCGCGGCATCCGCGTAATCGGCCCAGCCGGGGGTGGCCGCACCGACGCAGATGCGGGAGAAGTCGCCGGGCACCTGGTCGAACTTGGCGGCGTCGCCGGCGTTGGCGATCACATGCTGCACACCGCCGCGCAGGACCCGGTCGGCCAGGTCCCCGGTCGCGAGCACGGTGGACGTGGGCAGGATGACCGCGCCCACCTTCATGATCGCGAGCATGAGTTCCCAGAGTTCCACCTGGTTGCCCAGCATCAGCATGACGTGGTCGCCGTGCCCGACGCCCCGCTCGCGCAGCCAGGTGGCCACCTGATCGGAGCGCGCCGACATCTCGCTGAAGGTCACCTTCAATTCGCGGCCGTCCTCCTCGACGATCCACAGGGCGGTCTTGTCGTTGCCAGCGGCCACGACGTCGAACCAGTCGACGGCCCAGTTGAAGTTCGCACCAACATCCGGCCATTCGAACTCGGCCGCGGCGCGCGCATGGGAGTCTCGCAGCCGCAGCAGGTGGTCGCGCGCGCCTCGAAAGGTGGTGGTGCTCTGGGTCCTAGTCACCCGTTCCATTTTCCTCGGTTCAAATGCCCGGAACGGAATACGATACCCGTCAGCCGCGGCGGGGTTCCCAGCGGAAGGACCGCACGGCCAGTGCGCCGGCTGCGACGAACCACGCCGCCAGCACCGCGAGGTTCCCCCAGGCCACGACCGGTCCGGCCGGGTCCCAGGCGGCGGTGAGCGCGTTCTGCAGGTTCTTGAGCGGGAAGACCGAGCCGACCGTGGCCATCCATTCCGGGCCGGCGCCGATCAGGAACACGTCGGAGAAGAAGGCCAGTACGAACAGGATCATCAAGCCGACCGCGCCGACCGCTCGGGAATTGGGCACCGAGGCCGCCAGCAGGAACCCGCAGGCCGCGAAGCAGAGGGTTCCGAGGATGATCACCAGCAGGCCCAGGGCCAGGCCGCCCGGGGCGATGCGGAGCTCGAAGAAGACCGCGCCCACGGACAGCACCAGAATCGCCACCAGGAGGGTCAGGCCCAGCCCGGCCACCGTGCTGCCGGCCAGGTAGTGGCTTGCCTTCAGCGGGGTGCCACGCAGTCGTTTGAGCACGCCCCGGTCGCGAGCCCGAGCGAGGGCCTCGGGCAGGTTCATGAACACGGCCGTGCCGGCGCCCCAGGTGATCATGCTCGCCGCGAAGAAGACCGCGAACGGGATGCCGCCAGGGAGCAGGGCATCGCCCTGGACCGCCAGCAGCAGCACGTAGAGCCCCACCGGCACGAGCACGAACAGGATCGATCCCGGGTCACGCCAGGTCGCGCGGTTCGCGGCTCGCGCCTGGTCCAACACCAGGCGCGCCGCCGAGGGACGCCCGACCGCGGTGATTGTCCTCTCAGCCGCCTGGGACTTGCCGGGCAGTCCAGCGCGGGTGCGGACAGCGCGGGTTCGTGCAGCGCGGGTTCGTGCAGCGCGCGGCTCCCAGCGAAAGGCCCGTGCGGCCACGATCGCGCCGACCAGCCCCCAGGCCAGCAGGATGCCGAGCGCCGGGAGATCCCAGCCGGCACCGGTCGCATACGGGTCGAACTGGTCGGTGAGGGCGTCGGCGTAGGGCTTCAGCGGGAATACGGATGCCACCTGGGTCAGCCGGGCGGGAAGCTCGGCGCCCACAAAAAACAGGCCCGAGATGAACGCGAGCACGATGGCGCTGCCGATCGACAGGGCCTGGGCCAGTGCCGCCGTCGACGACACCGCGGCCACCATCAGGCCGAGTGCGGCGAAGGCGGCGATGCCCACCAGCAAGGTCACCGCCAGGGCCGGCAGCACCTCGGCCCGGAGCTGCACGTCGTAACCCAGTACGGCGACGCCGAGCGTGAGCAGCAGGGACGCCGCCGCGTAGACCACGGCCGCGCCGATCTGGCCGGCCAGATAGGTCCAGGCCGGAAGCGGGGTGCCGCGGAGGCGTTTCAGGATGCCGGCGTCCCGGGCCTCCGACAGCGTGGTCCCGAGGGTGGGGTAGGTCGCGAAAAAGGTTCCCATTGCGACGGCGACCGGGGTGGCGAACTGCATCACGCGCACCCCGGACACCGGGTCGACGGTTTCGTTGCCGGCGACGATGCCGATCACCACGAGCCAGACCAGGGACATCGCAAACGTGAAGATCAGCACGGTCGGCGACCGCCACAGCGCTACGACGGCATGGCCGAGCTGCTGCAGGACCAGACGGACCGTGGCGGGCCGGCCGAGGTCGACCCGGGTCGGGGCGGAGGTCATGGCCGGGTCTCCCGGGACGCCGCCGCTGCCGCGTCGGCTCCCTCGATCAGCGCCAGGTAGGCATCCTCGAGCGACGGACGGCGCACGCTCAGCGCGGGCAGCTCGCGGCCCCGGCCCAGCGCCCAGCCGGTCAGGGCGTGCACGACGGCGGCGGGGTGCTCGGTGGCCACCTCCCAGTCGGCCCCGTGGGCCAGCGGCAGAGACTCGAGGGCCGGCAGGTCCCGCAGCTCGGCGCCCTCCGGCAGCCGGAAGGAGACGACGGCGGCCTGCTGCTCGGCGGCCAGGCCGGCCGGCGTGCCGAGCGCCACGAGACGCCCCCGCACGATCACGGCGACCCGGTCGGCCAGGTGCTCGGCCTCGTCGAGGTAGTGCGTGGTCAGGAGAACCGTCTTGCCCAGCTCCCGCAGCCCTTCCACCAGCTCCCAGGCCTTGAGGCGCGCGGACGGGTCGAACCCGGTTGTGGGTTCGTCGAGGAAGAGGAGCTCCGGGTCTCCCACCAGCCCCAGCGCGAGGTCCAGACGTCGGCGCTGCCCGCCGGAGAGGGTCTTGACCCGCGCATTCTTCTTCTCGGCCAGCCCGACCTGCCCGATCACGGCGTCGGCGTCCAGCCGCCGCGGGTACAGCCCCCGGTAGAGGCGCACCAGCTCGATGACGGTGAAGTCCTCGTCGAAGCCCGCCTCCTGCAGCACGATCCCGATCCGTTCCCGGAACGCGCGCCCGCCGGTCTCGGGATCGAACCCGAGCACATCCACCGTTCCGCCGTCGCGGCGGCGGTGCCCCTCGAGGATCTCCACCGCCGTGGTCTTCCCGGCGCCGTTCGGGCCGAGCAGCGCGAAGATCTCCCCCTGCCCGATGGTGAAGGACAGATCATCGACCACCGTCACGCCGCCGTACTGCTTCTGCAGACCACTGACCTCGACCGCGTTCATGGTTCCCCTTCGGGTGACGTGCACGACTGGGCTGCACTCGGGGCGGCTCCCCGGGCATCTTCGGAAAGTCGGGCGGGAACGGCAGCTCGCCCAGTCCGGCCGCCAGATCCCGCTCCCACCAGTCCGGCAGGGTGCGGATGCTGCCGGGGTGCTTCGACAGATCGGCCCACGGGTCGCCGACGATCTTCAGCCGCCGGACTCGAGATTCGAACTTCCCGGATTCCGCCTGGCCCCGGAACGGGAAGGAGGAGGACTGCTGCGCCGGCCATGGCGACAACCTACCCCGCCAGAGCACCCGCAGGGCATGGCCTGGCTCAGGGGGTGACGCGGATCGCCTCCACCAGGGCGGCGAAGCGCGTGTTGGCCGGCAGGTCGTCGATCAGGACGGCTTTCCCGTCGGGCCCGGCGAGCGGGATGCGCCAGTTCGGGTACTCGTTCGAGGTCCCGGGCTGGTTCTGCGTGCGGCGCTCGCCGACCGCGTCCACCAGGGCCACGCCGAGGAGCGACGAGGGCGTCAGAGCCGTGTACGCGTACAGCGCCTCGACCGTCTCCTGCACGGTGGGGGCGGGCTCGGTGCCGAGCGGCGGCAGCAGGCCGCGTTCGCGCAGCGCGGCGAGCATCGCGGCCTGTTCGGCGAGGTCGGCGGCGCGTTCCTCCTCCACCGGGCGCCCGAGCAGGCCGAGGGACTCGCGCAGGTCCACATGGTCGCCGGCGAGATAGCCCGCTGTCGGCGGCAGATCGTGGGTGTTCACACTGGTCAGGCAGGCCTGGCGGTACCGGTCCGGGGCCAGCGGCACGTCGTTCTCCCGCTCGAACCACAGGATCGAGGTGCCGAAGATGCCGCGTTCGGCGAGGTAGTCCCGCACCCAGGGTTCGAAGACGCCGAGGTCTTCGCCGATCACGACCGCGCCGGCGCGCTGGGCCTCGAGGGC
>DATISQ010000217.1:0-2089 GCA_035581905.1 Cryobacterium sp. | reverse complement strand
CAACACCGTGCAGGTCATGGCCGTGGTGTTGGTGCCGATGCGGAAATGCATCCCGCTGCTCATCGGGGCGGAGCCGCCGATTTCCGTCGTGCCGAGCGCTGCGGTCCATTCGCCGGCGGCGGACCAGACCCCGACCAGGGCACCGGAGGAACCCGACAGAGTCATCGCCTCGGCGACGGCCGCGTCCAACTGCCCGGCGATATCCGCCACGATCGGCGCACTGTTCTGTTCGGCTCTGCTGGGGCCGCCGGTGCAGCCACTCAACACGACGGATGCGGCAACGGCCAGCGCAAGCAGCGCGCGACGACGGGTGTTCGGATTGATGATGGCATCCCCCAATGCTCACCCCCAGCTTGCCTCATCCGAGCACGGGCGCCGCTCAAACACGCCCTCCGGACAGAAGACCGTACAGATCAGAAAGGAAGGCCGGTGTACTGCTCGGCGAGTTCCCGCTGCGCGTGAACCGAGTGGGTGAGGTAGTCGAGCCGGCCCAGCTGGCTGCGGTAGTTGAACTCCGCCGACTGCAGGTCGCTCGGGTCGCGGTGCAGCATCTCGGTCATCGACTGCGAGAACTGCTGCACGCGCCACTGGCGGCGGAGCGCGGCCTCCCCGTAGCCGGAGAGAGGGGCGTCGTCGCCCGCGTAGTGGCTGACCAGGGCGGCGCCGAGCAGCGTCACGTCGGCGATGGCCGAGTTCAGGCCCTTCGCCCCGGTGGGCGGCACGATGTGTCCGGAGTCCCCGACCAGGAACAGGTTGCCGTAGGAGAGCCGGGAGGCGACGAAGCTGCGCATAGGGATGATCGATTTGTCGGTGATGGCACCCTCATGCAGAGTCCAGCCGGGCACGGCCAGCCGGGCCTGCAGCGCCTCCCAGATTCGCTCATCCGACCACTGGTCGATGGAGTCGGCTGCCTCGACCTGCAGGTAGAGGCGGGACACCTGCGGCGAGCCCATCGAGTGCAGGGCGAAGCCGTCCACGTGCAACGCGTAGATCAGCTCGTCGGTCGACGGGGGAACAGCGGCCAGGATGCCCAGCCAGGCGAACGGGTAGCTGCGGTCGTACAGGGTGAGTGCCGTCGGGGGAATGGACGCCCGGCAGACGCCGTGGAAACCGTCGGCGCCGACGATGAAGTCGGCGGTGATTTCGTGGGCTTCCCCGTTGTGGCTGAACGTGACCCGAGGTGCCTTCGATTCGAGACCCAGCACCGCGACATCCGCCGCCTCGTAGTAGATCGTGGACCCGGCAGCGTGGTGAGCCGTGACCAGGTCCGTCACGATCTCCTGCTGGCCGTAGACCGTGACCGTGCGGCCGATCAGCTCGTTGAAGTTGATGTTGCGGCGCTCCCCCGCGAACTGGAGGTAGATGCCGTCGTGCTCGAGCCCCTCGGCGTGGAGGCGCTCGCCGAGGCCGAGGCGGGTGAGGATCTCGACCGAGCTCTGTTCGAGCACGCCGGCCCGGATGCGGGCGAGCACGCGATCCTGGGACCGGTTCTCGACCACGATCGAGTCGATTCCGGCGTCGCGCAGGGCCCACGCCAGGAGAAGACCGGCAGGGCCGGCGCCGATGATGGCGACACGGGTGTTTTCTGGGGACACGGCTTTCTCCTCGCGACGATGACAGGTGATGGAGTTAGCGTGAGAATACAGGGGTCTCCCATCCGGCCTCACCCTAGGATTACCCGGTGACTGAAACCTCCACCACCGCCCCCTTCCGCTCCCAGACCGGCTGGGTGAATAGCGTCGGCCTGATGATCTTCTTCAGCCGCTGGCTCCAGGCCCCCCTCTACATCGGCCTCATCGTCGCCCAGGTCATCTATGTGGTCGTCTTCATGGTCGAACTCATCCACCTCGGCGAGGGCGTGCTGCACGCGTTCACGCACCCCGGCGCCGACGGCATCGTGATCGAAGAGGTCACCATCATGCTCGGCGTGCTCGGCCTGATCGACGTCGTCATGATCGCCAACCTGCTGATCATGGTCATCATCGGCGGCTACGAGACCTTCGTGTCGAAGATCGCCATCGACGGCCACCCCGACCAGCCCGAGTGGCTCTCCCACGTCAACGCCAACGTGCTCAAGGTCAAGCTCGCC
>DATISQ010000216.1:0-5174 GCA_035581905.1 Cryobacterium sp. | reverse complement strand
GCGTTGATCGTGATCGTCTCGATCGCACCATCCGTGACGCCCCACTTGTCGAGGATGTCTCCGTATGTTCCGTCATCGACCATCGACTGCAGCGCGAGCTGCACGGCCTTGCTCAGGTCGGAGTCTTTCGCCACGACGATGCCGTACGGCGCCACGTCGAAGGTCTCGCCGGCCGGCTGCAGTTTGCCTTCGGTCTGAGCGATCGCGTAGAGCGTGACGGGAGAGTCGGCGCTGAGGGCGTCGGCCTGACCCAGCACGACCGCGTTGGTGGCCTGATCCTGCGTGTCGTACTTCAGCTTGTCGATCGGCGGCTTGCCGGCCGCGACGCAGGCGTCGCTCTTGGCCGGCACCTCCTCGGTGTCCTCATAGGTGGTGGCCTGCACGGCGACCTTGAGCCCGCACGCGTTGTCCGGGTCGACATCCTTGCCGGCGGCGGAGGCCCACTGGATTCCGGCGACGTAGTAGTTGACGAAGTCGACCTGTTCCTGACGCTCGATCGTGTCGGTGAAGGAGGACGCGCCGATGTCGGCTTTTCCGCCGGTCACGCTCGGGATGATGTTGTCGAACTTCGCCACCTGGAATTCCGCGGTCAGGCCGAGCTTGCCGGCGATGGCGCTGGCGAGTTCGATCCCCCAGCCGATCGGTTCGCCGGCTTCGTTCTTGAATTCGTTGGGCGCGTAGGTGGGGTCGGTACCGACGACGAGCTTGCCGGAGTCGGCAACCTCGGCGGGAAGCAGTGCGGCGGCGGCCTGGTCCACTTCGATTTCACCGCCGGAGGAGTCGGTCGTGCCTCCGCCCGTGGTGTCCGTTGAGTTGTCCACGCAGCCGGTGAGCAGGAGTGCCGTGACGGCGGCGAGAGCCGGGAGCAGGTATTGAGCGCGCATTGCGAAACCTTCTTCGTGGTTGTCGGATGTTGCTGGTTCGTCTTTGAGGTCCGTTAACGGAATACGACAGATGCGAGCATATATCAGCACGCTCACGCGGATTCCGTGCGCAGGTAACGTTTTAGGCCAGCCCTACTGAGCGAGGGCGGGCTTTCTCTCCTTCAGTATGCCCGCGAGCGTGTTTCGGGCGGATTTCACGCCCGCGATTACCCGGTCTCGACCGGGCGCCCCGGCAGGTTCGACCACTGCGACCAGGAGCCCGGGTAGAGCGCCGGCGCGAACCCGGCGATGGTCAGCGCGGCCGCCGTGTGCGCGGCGGTGACGCCGGACCCGCAGTAGACGCCCACCGTGCCGGCGGCGGCGTCCACGGCGACCCCGAGCGCCTCGAACCGGTCGCGCAGTTCGGCGGCCGGGCGGAAGCGTCCGTCGATGCTGAGGTTGTCGGCCGTGGGTGCGCTGATCGCCCCGGGGATGTGGCCGGCACGAGGGTCGATCGGCTCCGAGTCGCCCCGGTAGCGCTCCGCGGCTCGGGCGTCGAGGAGCGCGCCGGTCTGCGCGAGGGACGCGGCGGCATCCGTGTCGAGCACCGGGAGCACCCCCTCGGAGAGGGTGATCGTGCCCGGCCGAACCGTCTCCGCGCCCGCACCTGTTTCTGATTCCGTGACGAGCGGGAGGCCGGCGGCGCGCCAGGCGGCGAGCGCCCCGTCGAGCAGCAGCACGTCGCGCACGCCGGCGTGGCGCAGCAGCCACCAGGCCCGGGCGGCCGACATTCCGCCCAGGTCGTCGTAGACCACGACGGTGTCCCCGTCGCAGAGGCCCCAGCGGCGCGCGGTGGCCTGCAGCGCCGAGCGGGTGGGCAACGGATGCCGCCCGTCGGCCGGTCCGCCGTGGCCGGCCAGCTCGGTCTCCAGGTCGACGTACACGGCGCCGGGGATGTGACCGGACCGGTATTCGCCGAGCCCGGGCGGGCCGCCGAGCTTCCAGCGCACGTCCAGCACCCGAACGTCACTTCGTGTCCGCCGTATGGTTGCCAGTTCGTCGGCCGTGATCAGTATTCGCACGCGCTCACGCTACCTCGACGGACGTAGACTTGAGTAAGTGAGCAGCTACTTGACCCTTTTGAAGACACCGGGCGTAGCTCGCGTCATCGCCGCACAACTGACGGCTCGTTTCCCCTTCGGAATGCTGTCGCTCGCATTCCTGATCCACATCGAGCGGGTCTTCGACTCCTACGGCGCCGCCGGCCTCGTTCTGGGGGCCATGAGCATCGGCCAGGCCATCGCCGGGCCGCTGACCAGCCGTCTGATGGGCCGTTGGGGAATGCGCCCGGTCATCACGGTCACCCTCGTCGTATGCGCGACCTCCATCGTCACGATGGCTCTGGTGCCCATGCCCATCTGGGCCCTGATGGTCATCGGATCGGTCGCGGGACTGTCCACGCCGCCGATCCAGCCGGCCGTGCGCACCATCTACCCGAAGATCGTCAACTCCCGCCAGCTCACGCCGCTGTTCTCGCTGGACGCCTCGGCCCAGGAGATCATCTGGGTGATGGGCCCGGTGGTCGCCACGCTCGTGGCCATCCAGGTCAGTCCGGTCGCCGGCATCCTGCTCGCCGCCATCTTCCTGATCGGCGGCGGCGTCTGGTTCCTGGTGCTGCCCGAGGTCGGCCGGGTGCGCATCCCCCGCAGCCGCCGCAAACTCGGCGTCGTGCTCAAACGGCCGCCGGTCATGCTCAGCACGATCGTCGGTTTCATGCTCGTGGCCGCCTGCGCCGCAGTCGAGGCCGGCGTGGTGGCCTCGTTCGGGCACGGCAGTTCGAGCTCCGGCTGGGTGCTCGCAATCTTCGCCAGCGGCTCACTGATCGGCGGGCTCGCCCTGGGCCACGCCCCGATCGGTCCCTGGGCGCTCGCGGCACGGATGCTGATCGTCACCGTCGGCCTCAGCCTCGCCGCCGTCGGCAACCTGAGCTTCTGGTGGCTGGCCGCCACCCTGCTGCTGGCGGGCATCGGCATCGCGCCGGCCTTCGCCGTTCTCTTCGGCATCGTGTCGGCGAGCGTCAAGTTCAGCGACACCGCGGAGGCCTACGGCTGGGTGGGCACCGGCCAGCTGATGGGTGCCGCCATGGGCTCCGCCATCGCCGGTTTCATGATCGACCAGAGCGGTGCCACGGCGGCCATCATGGTCGCGGCCGGCTTCGCGGGGCTCGGAACCATCATCCCCGCGCTCGGTCGGCGCTGGCACCCCGACCTGCGCGGCCGCGACGCGAGCCCGATCCCCGACACCGCGCCGATCCAGGTGCAGGTCTCCTAGCCGCATCCGCTCGGCGGGTCGCGCCGGGTGAACCGACACGATTGTGGGGTCGAGCGTCGCACCCACCCCTCAATCGTGTCGGTTCACGCCTCTGGGCAGTCGGGGAGAGCGCTTAGATGGAAGCATGACGCTCTCGCCGCTGCTCCCCCTCCATGACGGACACCGCATCCCCCAGCTCGGGCTCGGCGTCTACAAGATCGCGGATGCCGCGGCGGCCGACGCCGTGCAGGTAGCCCTGGCGGCCGGGTACCGCCACATCGACACCGCAGCGCTCTACGACAACGAAACCGGCGTCGGTCAGGGTGTCGCCCGCTCCGGTCTGCCCCGCGAGGACGTCTTCGTCACCACGAAGGTCTGGAACGACCAGCACGGCTACGACCGGACCCTGCGCGCCTTCGACGTCAGCCTCGGCAAACTCGGCCTCGACTACGTCGACCTGTATCTGATCCACTGGCCTGCGCCCCGCCAGGGACTCTTCGTCGACACCTGGCGCGCCCTCGAGGCCCTGCGCGCCGACGGCCGGGCCCGGTCGATCGGCGTGTCCAATTTCCACCCCCACCACCTGGACCGTCTGCTGGCCGAAACGGATGTCGTTCCCGTCATCAATCAGGTGGAGCTGCACCCGTGGTTGCAGCAGTCCACCGTGCGCGAGTACGACGCGGCCCACGGCATCGTCACCGAGGCCTGGTCTCCGCTGGCCCGCGGCCGCGCGATCGGCAACGAGATCCTCGATGCCATCGGCGCCCGGCACGGCAAGACGGCCGCGCAGGTGGTCATCCGCTGGCACCTCGAGCTGGGCAATGTGGTGATCCCGAAATCGGTGACGCCCCTGCGCATCCGGGAGAACTTCGACGTCTTCGACTTCACGCTGGGCGCCGACGACCACGCCGCCATCGCCGCCCTCGACTCCGGCGAGCGCACCGGCAAGGACCCCGACGACCTGGACTGACCCGCGCCTGAAACGCGGTCGAATTGGTTCGGCTAGCGCACGCCCGGCGGCCGTTCGGCGGCCACCCGGGTGCCGGCGAGCCGCGCGGCGCGCAGCGCCGCATACAGGTCCGCCGCCTCGATCGGCCGCGCCGGGGAACGCCCGGTCAGCTCCGTGATGCGGCCCAGGCGGTAGAGCACGGTGTTGCGATGGCAGTGCAGCCGGCGGCCGGTCTCCGCGGTGGAGCCGCCCGCGGCGAACCATTCTTCGAGCGTGCGGAGCAGCACGTCGCCGTCCGGCGCCGCCCGGAGCCCGCCGAAGACGGCGACCGCCAACTCTGCGGCGTAGGCCGGCTGCGAAACCAGGACCACGTCGAGGGGCGCGGTGCCGTACCGGTGGGCGCCGGCGGCATCCGGCGCACTGCAGCCGATGGCCAACCGGGCCTGGCTGAGGGCATCCGGTGCGGCACTGATCAGGGTGAAGTCGCCGCTGACGCCGACCCGGGTGGTCGCCGCGGCGGCGAGAATCGCCACGGCGGTTCCCGCTTCGGTGGAGATCGGCGCGCTGACGATGCCGACCTGGTCGCCGTGGAGGGTCGTCCAGGCCGAGCCCAGTCCGGCCGACCGCAGCTTCTGCACGATCCCCGGCAGGGAATCCGCACCCGAGCTGCTGAGCTCGGCCGCGACCAGGACGAACGTTCCGTTCTCCGCCAGGCCCAGCGCGCGCAGGGCCCGGCCGGCGTCGACCGCGGTTGCGCTTCCATCGAGAAGGCCGAGCAGCATGAGGCTCCGAGCCTGCCGGTTGCGCCGATCCGTGGCGTCGATCACCTCCCGATACGATTCGGCCGCGGCGTTGGAGAAGGTGTCGATCATGCCCCACACCTCCGAGGACCCCAGCCGCCGCGCCTCGACCCGTTGCGTGGCCACGGAGCGGGCGACGAGCTCCTCCCAGAGGTGCAGGCCCGCCAGCCGGTAGGCATGCAGCAGACTGGCCATCGGGATGCCGTGCTCCGCTTTCACCTGCCCGGCCCGCCGCGGAGCGTCGAGCGTGGC
>DATISQ010000215.1:0-2304 GCA_035581905.1 Cryobacterium sp. | reverse complement strand
AGCTCTGGAATTTCTCCGTAAGCTCGGCGACCGTTGCTTCCTTGTTCGCCATGGCGCTCCTCTTGGTTTCATGTGCCGGTAGCCCGGGGAGCAGACATGAAAAAAGCTCCGGCGCAGGCGCCGGAGCTGGGAACGCATTCCTGGGGAATGCAGTCTGACTTCGAATCCTGCGCGGGCCGTTCACGTGAATGAACCTTCGATTGCCTCTGCATTTCTACATGGCAATAACCGGCGGTCTTTGGCTTTGCCTCACGATACGGCACCGTGCGGGCCTGGCGCAAATCGGCATCCGTTCGCCGCGGGGTCAGGGAGAGCGTCGGCTGAGCGGGAGGGAGACGCGGAAGCAGGTGAAGCCCGGGCGGCTGCGGGCCTCGATCTCGCCGTGGTGGGCGGCCACGACCGCGCGGGCGATGGCCAGGCCGAGGCCCGTGCTGCCGGTTCCCCGGTAGCGCGAACTGTCGCCGCGGGCGAAACGCTCGAACAGGGTGGACCGGAGGTTCTCGGGGATGCCGGGGCCGTCATCCGTCACGGTCACGACGGCGCGGTCGTCCTCCCGGGTGAGTGCCACGTCGACCGTGGTCTCGGCGGGCGTGTGGATGCGCGCGTTGGCGAGCAGGTTGGCGAACACCTGGTGCAGCCGCGCGGCGTCGCCGACGATTTCCACCGGCTCGTCGGGCAGCGCCAGACCCAGCACCCGGCCCGGGCCGGCCGCGTGGGCGTCGCTGACGACGTCCACGAGCAGGCTGGTCAGGTCGACCGGACCGCTCGCCAACTCCCGCCCCTCGTCGAGGCGGGCGAGCAGCAGCAGGTCTTCGACCAGCCCGGTCATGCGCACCGACTCCGACTCGATCCGGCCCAGGGAGTGCAGCGCGTCCGGCGGCAGCTCCTGGTCGGAGCGGCGGGTGAGCTCGGCGTAGCCGCGGATCGACGCCAGCGGCGTGCGCAGCTCGTGGCTGGCGTCGGCGACGAACTGGCGCACCTTGCGCTCGCTGGCCTGGCGGGTCTCGAGCGCCACGTCGACGTGCTCGAGCATCCGGTTCAGCGCCGAGCCCACCCGCCCCACCTCGGTGCGCGGGTCGGTGTCGGCGGCCGGGACCCGGTCGACGAGCGAGACCTCCCCGCGGTCCAGGGGCAGCTCGGACACCCGCGCGGCCGTCTCGGTCACGCGCGCCAGCGGGCGCAGCGCGAGCCGCACGATCCAGGTGGCCAGGACCGCGGCGATCAGGATGCCGACCAGGGAGACCACCGCGATGATCACGCCCAGCTGGGTGACCGTGTTCTGCACCCCGGAGAGCGGCAGGCCCACCAGGTAGAGGATCCCGGTGCGGTTCGTGTCGGCCCTGACCCGATAGCTGCCGGCGTCGCCACCGAGGTTGACCGTCACCGCGGTCGATTCCCGCATCTGGTCGGCCAGCAGCTGCATCTGGTCACCGGTCAGCGGGGTGATGTCGCCGCTCTCTTCGTCGGTGTAGCCGGCCGTGACGGTTGCGCCGTCGTAGACCAGCGCCAGGGTGCCGGGCTGCTGGGCCGGCCCGGACAGGATCATCTGCGCCGTCGGGGTGAAGAATCTCACGCCAGCACCCTCACCGAGGCCCTCGTCGCCCGCATCCCGGAGACCGTCGATCACGGAGCCGGAGCGGTTCGACGCGGACCCCAACTGCTGGTCGAGGCCGTCGATCAGGGAGGCGCGGAGAATCGCGACGCTGATCAGGCCGATGCCGATGCTGACCAGGGCGAGGAGGCCGACGACGGTGAGCATCAGGCGCCGGCGCAGGGTCCACGGCGCGCGGGGCGCGCGCGGTTCGGGGGAGGAACCCGGGGTCACGAGGCGGTCTTCAGCATGTACCCGGCGCCGCGCACCGTGTGGATCATCGGCGCGCGCCCGGCGTCGACTTTCTTGCGCAGATAGGAGATGTAGATCTCGACGACCGAGGACTTGCCGCCGAAGTCATAGCTCCACACCCGGTCCAGGATCTGGGCCTTGCTCAGCACCCGTCGGGGGTTCCGCATCAGGTAGCGCAGCAGTTCGAATTCGGTGGCGGTCAGTTCGATCGCGGCTCCCCCGCGGAACACCTCGTAGCTGTCCTCGTCGAGGGTGAGGTCGCCGACCGAGATGCGCGGATCCAGGGAATCGGCCACGGTGAGCGTGGACCGGCGGATGAGTCCCCGCAGCCGGGCGACCACCTCTTCCAGGCTGAACGGTTTGGTGACGTAGTCGTCGCCGCCGGCCGTCAGCCCCCTGAGCCGGTCGTCGAGGGAGTCCTTGGCCGTGAGG
Organism: Cryobacterium sp.; assembly: GCA_035581905.1. Taxonomy (GTDB): domain Bacteria; phylum Actinomycetota; class Actinomycetes; order Actinomycetales; family Microbacteriaceae; genus Cryobacterium. Next base: position 29 of record DATISQ010000215.1, on the reverse strand, counting down.
AAGAGCACGGGCGTCTCGTGGCCGTCCGC
>DATISQ010000214.1:0-8272 GCA_035581905.1 Cryobacterium sp. | reverse complement strand
TCGTCCATCGACGACGCGATCGTGTTGGAGAGCAGGGTCGTGCCGCGCACGATCCCGATGCCGGTCTCGTCGCAGGAGGTCTCGATTCCGAGCACGAGCGGGTTGGTGCGATTCAGGCTGGTCGCGTTCGTGTCGTTCAGGGCGTTCATTCGGCGGCCTCCGGTGCGGCCTCTGCCGGTGTCATCTGCATCTCGGGGTCGGGAACGTGCAGGCGCATCACGATCGCGTCGACGTTGTCGGGCTGGTAGTAGCCGCGGCGGAGGCCCAGTTCCGCGAAGCCGAGCCCGCGGTAGAGCTCCTGGGCCGACGGGTTGTCGGCGCGCACCTCGAGGAATACCTCCCGCACGCCCCGTTTCCGGGCCTCGGCGATCAGGCTGAGCATCAGCGTTCGGCCGAGGCCGTGCCCGCGGGCCTGTTCGGTGACCGCGATGGTCTGGATGTCGCCCTCGTGCGCTCCCCGGGGGGCCTGCAGCCCGGCGTAGGCCTCGATCCGGTCGGGCTGATCGGGCGGGAAGGCAACCAGGTAGTAGCAGTCCGGGTTGGCCACGTCCTGGGCCATCGCCTCGGCGGACCACGCGTCGTTGACGAAGATGCGGGTCTCGAGCGCCATGATGGCGTCCACATCCGCGGCCCGGGCGCGCCGCAGCTGCCAGGTCATCAGCTCACCCGTTTCGGGCCGTTGGACAGGGTGACGTCCGGCGAGCGCAGGTAGAGCGCCTCGTCGGCGGCGAACGGCCGCTGGTGGGCCCACATCAGCTCGGCGACCTGCCCCAGCTTCCCGGCGGACACGGCGACCGCATCGAAGCGGGGCACCCCCGCGTGCACCCAGTCGGGCTCCTGCAGCACGGCCGGCCGGGCCACGCCCGGGCCGTCGACCCGGATCGGGAGACCCGCGGCATCCGCCCCGCTGTAGACGGACCAGTTCACCTCGCGGCGGCGGGCGTCGGTGACGACGACGAGCGGGCCGGTGTGGCCGGCCTGATAGCGGCCGAAGGCCAGCGCGTCGTGGCTGACGACGGGCACGAAGGGCACCCCGGCGCCCAGCGCGAAGACGCGCGCGGCGGCGATGCCCACCCGCAGACCGGTGAAAGGACCGGGCCCCATGCCGCCGACGACGGCGGAGAGGCCACTGATCGGCACGGCCGCGTCGCTGAGGCAGTCGGCGATCAGGCTGCCGACCACCTCGGCGTGGCGCATGGTGTCGTCGGTGGAGCGTTCGGCGATGACGCCTCGGGCGAGATCCACGACCGCGACGCTCGTTCCGGAGGAAGTATCGATGGCGAGAAGCACCTCACCAGCCTATTCGCTGAATTCGCCCGAGTCAGCCCAGCGGGGGCCGTGCGGGGTGACCGTGACCGTGCGCGGCTCGTCGAGGTCGAACACCTCGGTCGCGTCGGGGACAACGGTCGCGTCGGGGACAACGGTCGCGTCGGCGACGACGGTCGCGTCGGCGACAACGGTCGCGTCGGGGACGACGGATGCTGCCGCCTGCGAGGCCCCGACCGGACGTTCGATCTCGATGTCGAGCCAGGAGTCGGCGATACCGTCGAGCATCCCGCGACCCCACTCGACCACGACGATCGACCGGGCGAAATCGATGTCGAGGTCATCCAGCTCGAGGGCGCTCGCGAGGCGGTACGCGTCGACGTGCACGAGCGGGGGCCCGTCGATCGTGCTGGGGTGCGTGCGGGCCAGCACGAAGGTGGGGCTGGTGACCGAACCGCGCACCTGCAGCCCCTCCCCCAGTCCGCGGGTGAAGGTCGTCTTCCCGGCGCCGAGCGGCCCGGTCAGCACGATCAGGTCGCCGGCCTGCAGCAGCCCGGCGACCGTGCGGCCGAACTCGTGCATGCTGTCGGCGTCGGGAATGACGGTGCGCATCAGCGCGGACCGCCGACGGCTGGGTCGCCGACCCCGCCCCGGTAGCTGCGGGGAACCCGGCCGCCGATCCGGGTCACGATCTCGTAGTTGATGGTGCCCGCCGCATCGGCCCAGTCGGTGGCGCTCGGCACGCCGGTCTCCGGGTCGCCGAACAGCACGACGTCGTCGCCGACCGCGACGCTTTCCTGGCCGACGCTGACGACGAACTGGTCCATCGCGATGCGCCCGACCAGCGGATGCGGGTGCCCGTTGATGTCGACCCGCGCGGTTCCGGTTGCCTGCCGCGGCACACCGTCCGCGTAGCCGAGCGGCACGAGGGCGAGGTAGCCGTCGACCGGCGCCCGCCAGAGGTAGTCGTAGGACACCCCGGCGCCCGCGGCCACGCGGCGCACCGCGGCCACGCGCCCCCGCAGGGTCATCGCCGGGGTGAGGCCGAGTTCGTGCGAGGTCTGGTCCGCGAACGGTGACAGACCGTAGATGCCGATGCCCACCCGCACCATGGTGAAGCGGGCGGCAGGCAGGCGGAGTGCCGCCGCGGTGGACGCCAGGTGGATCAGCTCCGGGGTCAGCCCGGCGGCGCCGGCGAGGGCAACACCGCGTTCGAAGCACTCGACCGCCTCGGTGTCGTCCGCCGGGGACGCGTTCGACAGGTGGCTGAAAATGCCGGTCACGGTGAGGCGGCCGGCCTGCTCGAGCTGGGCCGCCAGAGCGAACGTCGCGGCCCAGTCCTCTTCGGGCACGCCGTTGCGGTTGAGCCCGGTGTCCAGCTTGAGGTGGACGTCGGCCACCAGGCCGAGAGCGTCGGCGGACTCGGCGACCTGACGCAGCTGCCGCACCGAGGACAGGCCGAGGCTGATGTTCCGTGCGAGGGCGGCGGCGAAATCGGCATCCGGATCGTGCAGCCAGGCCAGGAGGGGCGCGTCGATGCCCGCGGCCCGCAGTTCGAGTGCCTCGTCGATGTCGGCCACTCCGAGCCAGTCGGCGCCGGCGGCGAGGGCGGTGCGGGCGACCGGCACGGCCCCATGGCCGTAGGCGTTCGCCTTGACGACGGCCATCAGGTGCGGGGTGCCGGCCATTCGGCCCAGGTGCACGACGTTGTCGTGGATCGCGCCCAGGTCGACGACGGCCTGCCGGTAACCGGTCATGCCGCGCCCTCCGTGACCACGAACGCGCAGGCCACGCCGGCGTCGTGGGTCATGGTCAGGTGCACCGTGTCGATGCCCCGGGCCGTCAGTGCCGCCGCGGCGGCACCGACAAGCACGAAACCCGGGTTGCCGTGGACGTCGGTGACGACGTCCATCTCCTGCCAGCTGGTGCCGGCACTGCCGCCGAGCGCCTTGATCAGGGCCTCCTTGGCCGCGAAACGCGCGGCCAGGGAGTGCACCGGCAGTCCCCGTTCGGCTTCCGTGAACAGCCGGGGAATGAGCCCCGGGGTGCGCAGGACCTGCCGTTCGAAGCGGGCGAGGTCGACGATGTCGACCCCGATGCCCCGGATCATGCCGCTTCCCTCTGCACCCTGTGCTGCCCTCCGGCTACTCGACGCGCCCTATTCGACGGTTACGGACTTCGCCAGGTTGCGGGGCTGGTCGACGTCGAGCCCCTTCGCCGTGGCGAGTTCCATGGCGAAAATCTGCAGGGGAACGACCGCCAGGAACGGTTCGAACAGCGGCGACGCCAGCGGGATCCGGATGACGGTGTCCGCGAACGGCAGCACCGCCACGTCGCCCTCTTCGGCGATCGCGATGATGCGCGCACCGCGGGCCCGGATCTCCTGGATGTTGGAGACGACCTTGGGGTGCCGGTGCGCCGAGCCGCGCGGGCTCGGCACGACGACGAAGACCGGCTGGCCGGGCTCGATCAGCGCAATCGGGCCGTGCTTGAGCTCGCCGGCGGCGAAACCCTCGGCGTGGATGTAGGCGAGCTCCTTGAGCTTGAGCGCGCCCTCGAGGGCGATCGGGAAGCCCACGTGGCGGCCGAGGAACAGCACGGCACGCGTGTCGGCCATCCAGGTGGCCAGCTCGTGCACGGTCGATTCCTGCAGCAGCGTCGTGGCCAGCTTGTCCGGGATGGCCTGCAGCTCGGCGGCCTGCTCGACCAGTTCGGCCTCGCTGAGGCTGCCGCGCACCCGTGCGAGGTGCAGCGCGAAGAGGTACAGCGCGGCGATCTGGGCGACGAACGCCTTCGTCGAGGCCACGGCGACTTCGGGGCCGGCGTGCGTGTAGACCACTGCGTCGGACTCGCGGGGGATGGTCGCGCCCTGGGTGTTGCAGATCGAGATGGCCTTCGCGCCCGCCTCCCGGTCGTATTTGACCGCAATCAGCGTGTCCATGGTCTCCCCGGACTGGCTGATCGAGATGACCAGGGTATCGGGATCCAGAATCGGATCGCGATAGCGGAATTCGTGGCTGAGTTCCACGTCGACCGGCACGCGGGCCCACTTCTCGATGGCGTATTTCGCGGTCTGGCCGGCGTACGCGGCCGTTCCGCAGGCGACGATCACGATGCGACGGATGCCGGCGAGCACGTCGTCTCCGAATTCGGTCAGCTCGGGAACGATGGCCTGGCCCTCATGGATGCGGCCGCGCAGGGTGTTGCGCACGGCATCCGGCTGCTCCGAGACTTCCTTGGCCATGAAGCTGGACCAGCCGCCCTTCTCGGACGCGGAGGCGTCCCAGGCGATGTCGAACTCCTCAACCTCGACGGCGTTGCCGGCGAAGTCGGTGACGGTGACGAGGTCGGGCGTGATGGTGACGATCTGGTCCTGGCCGATGGCCACCGCGCGGCGGGTGTACTCGACGAAGGCGGCGACGTCGGAGCCGAGGAAGTTCTCTCCATCGCCCAGGCCGATCACGAGCGGGGAGTTGCGGCGGGCGCCGACCACGACGCCGGGCTGGTCCTGGTGTACGGCGAGCAGGGTGAAGGCGCCGTCCAGGCGGGAGACGACCGCGCGGAACGCCTCGCCCAGGTCGCCGACGCGCTGGTATTCACGGCCGAGCAGGATGGCCGCGACCTCGGTGTCGGTCTCGCTCTCGAAGCTGAAGCCCTCGGCGAGGAGTTCGTCCTTGAGCACGGAGAAGTTTTCGATGATGCCGTTGTGGATCAGGGCGAGCTTGCCGTTGTCACCCAGGTGCGGGTGAGCGTTCTCATCGTTCGGCGCCCCGTGGGTCGCCCACCGGGTGTGCCCGATCCCGGTGTTCCCGTTGTTGATCGGGTTGGCATCGAGTTCGGCGGCCAGAACGGCCAGTTTGCCCGCTCGTTTGGCGGTATTGAGGGCGCCCTCGCCGTCGATGACGGCGATGCCCGCGGAGTCGTACCCCCGGTACTCGAGTCGCCGCAATCCTCTCATCAGGACCTGAACGCTCTTGTTGTCTCCGACGTATCCCACGATTCCACACATGGATCCGATTTTAGTCCGACTAAGCTCGGTGAAATGTCCGATCCGGTTGCGAGTCCCTGGAACAGCGGCCACAGCACTCCCTTCGTCGAACTGGACCGGGCAGACTGGGCCGCCCTCGCGCCGACCACCCGGCTTCCGCTGCGGGAGACGGAGATCGTGCAGCTGCGGGGGCTGGGCGAGCCGCTCGACCTCACCGAGGTGACGGATGTCTACCTGCCGCTGAGCCGCCTGCTCAACCTCTACGCCGCCGGAGCACGGCAGCTGCACCGCGCCACGAGCGACTTCCTCGGGGAGCGCGCCCAGCGCACACCGTTCGTGATCGGGGTCGCCGGGTCCGTCGCGGTGGGCAAGTCCACCATCGCCCGCCTGTTGCGGGAGCTGCTCGCCCGCTGGGAGGACACGCCGAGGGTCGAACTGGTGACCACCGACGGCTTCCTGCTGCCCAACGCCGAGCTCACCCGCCGGGGCCTGATGGACCGGAAGGGGTTTCCCGAGTCCTACGACCGGCGAGCCCTGCTGCGCTTCGTGGCGGCGGTCAAGAGCGGCGCCGCAGAGGTACGATCGCCGTTCTATTCCCACCTCAGCTATGACATCGTCCCGGACGCCCAGATCGTGGTGCGGCAGCCGGACATCCTGATCGTTGAGGGCCTCAACGTGCTGCAGCCGCCCGGGCCGGGCCACGGGCTCGCCGTCAGCGACCTGTTCGACTTCACCGTGTACGTGGACGCCCGCACGCAGGACATCGCCCGCTGGTACGAGGAGCGCTTCCTCAAGCTGCAGCGCGGTGCCTTCAGCAACCCGAAGTCGTATTTCCACCGGTACGCGAGCATGACCGAGGCCGAGGCGCGGAGCCGGGCCCGGGAGATCTGGACCGAGATCAACGAACCCAACCTGTTGCACAACATCCGGCCGACCCGTTCCCGGGCGACCCTCGTGCTGAGGAAGGACCCGAACCACGCCGTGTCCAAGGTGCTGCTGCGCAAGGTGTGACCCGCACAGTGCCCGTTCCTGTCGAGAGTGGCCGCTCTACCGGTCACTCTCGCGGATGGTTAGAGGGCGAGCTGCAGGCGCACGATGTCGGCCAGCTCGTTCGCGAGCCGGTCAGCGGTGCCCTGGTCGGCTGCTTCGACCATGACGCGCACCATGGGCTCGGTGCCCGACGGCCGCAGCAGCACGCGGCCGGTGTCGCCGAGTTCGGCCTCGGCGGCGCGGACGGCCTCCGTGATGACCTCGTTCGAGTTCAGCCCGTGGTGGTTGACGTCCCGCACGTTGATCAGAATCTGCGGGTAAACCGTCATCACCGAGGCGAGCTCGGCGAGGGTCTTGCCCGTGCGGGCCATTTCGGCGACCAGGTGCAGCCCGGTCAGGATGCCGTCGCCGGTGGTGGCGAACTTGGTCATGATCACATGGCCCGACTGTTCACCGCCGAGGGACAAACCGTCGATGTTGAGCTCTTCGAGCACGTAACGGTCGCCGACCTTGGTTTCGATCATGCGGATGTCGTTGGCCGCCATGGCCTTGCGCAGGCCGAGATTGCTCATCACGGTGGCCACCAGGGTGCGGTCTTTCAACACACCGCGCTCGGCCATCGAGACAGCGAGGATCGCCATGATCTGGTCACCGTCGACGATGTTGCCGTCGCGGTCGACGGCCAGGCACCGGTCCGCGTCGCCGTCGTGGGCGATGCCGACGTCGGCGCCGGCTTCGAGAACCGCGCGGGCGAGGTTGTCGAGGTGGGTGGAGCCCACCCCGTCGTTGATGTTGTTGCCGTCCGGGTCGGCGCCGATGACCGTGAGCGTGGCACCGGCATCCGTGAAGACCTGCGGCGATACGCCGGCGGCGGCACCGTGCGCGCAGTCGAGCACGACATGGATGCCGTCGAGGCGGTGCGGCAACGTTCCGAGAAGGTGGACGACGTACCGGTCTTCGGCATCCGCGAATCGGCTGATGCGGCCGACGGCGCCGCCGATGGGCGTGAGCTTGTCGAACGACAGGTACTCTTCGATGCGGTCCTCGACGTCGTCGGGAAGTTTGGTGCCCCCGAAGGCGAAGAACTTGATGCCGTTGTCGGGGGCCGGGTTGTGCGAGGCGGAAATCATCACGCCGAAGTCAGCGCCGATATCGGCGATCAGGAACGCGGCGGCGGGGGTGGGGATGACGCCGGCGTCGAGGACATCGACACCTGAGCTGGCCAGCCCGGCCGCGACCGCTGCTGAAATGAATTCGCCGGAGATCCGAGGATCCCGGGCGAGCACCGCGACGGGTCGGCGACCCTCTGCGCGGCGCAACTCCGCGCGGCGGCCCTGAGTGAGGACCGCCGCACTGGCCTGAGCGAGGTCGAGGGCCAGGCCAGCCGTGAGGTCACGGTTGGCCAGGCCTCGGACGCCGTCCGTGCCGAATAGTCGACGCATTATTACAGTGCTTCGAGACTTAACGCTTGGAGAACTGAGGAGACTTACGGGCCTTCTTGAGTCCGGCCTTCTTGCGCTCCTTGACGCGAGCGTCACGGTTGAGGAAGCCGGCCTTCTTGAGGATGGCGCGGTTGTTCTCTTCGTCGATCTGGTTCAGCGAACGCGCGATGCCGAGACGCAGGGCGCCGGCCTGGCCGGAGGGGCCACCGCCGGTGATGCGCGCGATGACGTCGTAGCTGCCCATGAGGTCGAGCACCTTGAACGGGTCGTTGATGAGCTGCTGGTGCAGCTTGTTCGGGAAGTAGTCCCCGAATTCGCGGCCGTTGACCGTGATGGTGCCGGAGCCGGGGACGATGCGCACGCGGGCGATGGCCTGCTTGCGACGTCCGACGGCTGCGCCGGGAACGTTGAGGATGGCGCGGGGCGCCTTGGTTTCAGTCTCGGCCGGAGTCTCGGTCGAGTAGCTCTCCGGAGCCTGGTCAATCTGATCTGCGATTTTCGCCACGATGGTGTGAATCCTTTTTTCTTAGAATCGAAAAGTCTGGAGGCCGGCGCTACTGAGCGACCTGGGCGAGGGTGTACGGCT
>DATISQ010000213.1:0-2192 GCA_035581905.1 Cryobacterium sp. | reverse complement strand
GCGGGCGAACGCATCGGCATCACCGGGCCCAACGGGGCCGGCAAGTCCACGCTGCTACGCGCGCTGCTGGGGCGACAGGTCCCGGATGCCGGTACCGCCAGCCTCGGTGCCAGCGTCAGTATCGGCGAGATCGACCAGGCCAGGGCCCAGCTCGATGGCTCCCGGCCCCTTGCCAGCAGCTTCGAGGAGCTCGTACCCGATCTGTCCATCGCCGAAGTGCGCACCCTGCTTGCGAAGTTCGGGCTCAAGGCCGACCACGTCACCCGTCCGGCCGCCGACCACTCCCCCGGCGAGCGCACCCGTGCCGGCCTCGCGCTGCTGCAGGCGCGCGGGATCAACCTGCTCGTGCTCGACGAGCCCACGAACCACCTCGACCTGGCCGCGATCGAGCAGCTCGAGCAGGCCCTCGAGTCCTATCAGGGCACGCTGCTGCTGGTCACCCACGACCGACGGATGCTGGCCAATGTGCACACGGACCGGCACTGGCAGGTGGATAACGGTGAGGTGACCGAGGCCTAGGCCGAGACCTCCCGACCCGGGGCAGCAGCACGCGGCGCACCGCCTCGGATGCGCAAGGCCCGCCTAGTGCGGCAGGATGACGATTTTGCCGATGTGCCGTCGCGCGGAGAACTCCTTCTGGGCGTCCGCTATCTCGGTCAGGGCAAACGTGCTGCTGACGTGGGGATTGACCTGCCCGCCGCGCGCCAGCTCGACCAGCCGGCGGAAATGAACCCGGGTGTGCATGGATGAGCCGATCAGCTGCACATTGTGGAGGTAGAGACGACGCAGGTCGAACTCGATCACCGGCCCTGCCACCGCACCAGCGATCACCCAACGACCGTTGTCCCGAAGCATCGGCATCATGGCCGAGACGCCCGGTCCGCCGGCTATGTCGGCAACCACGTCCAACCCAGCGGGGGCGGCGGCGGCAATATCGGTGAGGATGTCGGGTGAGTCCCGGTTGAACACCTCTGCTGCCCCGTTCGCGAGCACGGCGGCCCCTTTTGATCCACTGGTGATCGCCAGGACCCGGGCGCCTCGAGCCGCCGCCAGCTGAACGAGGGCGAGGCCGACACCCCCGGATGCTCCCGTCACGAGCACGGTCTCGCCGCCCTGCACCTTCGCGCGTTCGAGCATTCCGATCGCCGTTCCGAACGCCACCGGAAGGCACGCCAGCTGCTCGTCTGACAGTGGGGAGTCCTGCACGTCATGGGCGTGCGAGGCATCCACGGCGACGTACTGGGCGAACCCGCCATCGGCTTCGCTGCCCAGATACCCCACCGGAGACGCGTTCTCGTCCTCGGATCCGTAGAGGGCAGGGTCCACGAGTACCCGGCGACCCAGCAACTCCCTGGTCACGCCCGGCCCGGCCTCGACGACGATGCCGGTGATATCCCCACCCTGGATGCGCGGGAAATCAAATGAACCCAGCCAACCGGCCAGCGCTGCGGGATCCTCCGGCAATCCATACGCACCCTGGCGTGTCCAGATGTCGGTGTTGTTGACCGCAGCCGCCGTCACCTTCACCAGAACCTGGTGGTCCAGGGGCCGCGGACGGGGCCAATCGTGGTGCAGTTCCAGAACGTCGGGGCCGCCGAACTTCGTCAGCACGGCTGCCGTCATCGAGTGAGTCATCGGACAAGCCTCCTAGTAGCTGCCGACCGATCCGGCCGGGGTGGCGCCCGAGAGCAGTGCGGCGCTGCCGGAGACACCGAGCCGGGTTGCGCCGGCTTCGATCATGGCCAGGGCCTCGTCGAAGCTGCGCACCCCGCCCGACGCCTTCACCTGGGCCCGGTCGCCCACGGTCTGCTTCATCAGGCGCACCGCGTGCACGGTCGCCCCGCCGGCGGGGTGGAAACCGGTGGCGGTCTTGACGAAGTCGGCTCCCGCGGCGACGGATGCCTGGCACGCGCCGACGATCTCGGCGTCGGTCAGCGCAGCGGACTCGATGATCACCTTGAGCACCTTCGGTGCCGGGACGCGGGCCCGCACGGTCGCGATGTCGGCCTGCACAGCGGTGAACCGGCCGGCCTTGACCGCACCGAGGTCGATGACCATGTCGATCTCGTCGGCTCCCTGTTCGATGGCGAGGGCGGCTTCGGCAGCCTTGATGGCGCTGTGGTGCTCTCCGCTGGGGAAACCGCAGACGACCGCGACCAACAGGCCGACGCCGGCGGGGATGCGAAGCGGCA
>DATISQ010000212.1:0-2111 GCA_035581905.1 Cryobacterium sp. | reverse complement strand
GAACCAGGGAGGCGCCGACGAACAGGGCGATCGAGGCGCGTTCGAGCAGGTGCAGGAACGACTTCACCGGCGGGGACTGGAACAGGTCGGGGAAGACGATATAGAGCTTGGCCAGCAGCAGCGGGAAGCACGCGATGCCGGCCACGATGTGCGTGCCCTGGCTGAACTGGTAGAGCGACGCGGGCCGGGTCGGGAACCGCATCCACGGCAGCGGCTCCTGCAGGAAGTGGCTGTACATGCCCGTGCCGAAGCAGATGATGAAGGCGGCGCCGAGCAGCCGGCCGATCACGACCGCCATCCGGGGATTGCGCACCGGGGAGGCCAGCGCGCGCCGGGCCTCGTACATCATTCGCCTCATGGTTCCATTGCATCATCCGGGGTGCGCGGAGAGGCGGCGCAATCCTTACGGTCCGGTGACGCGCGGCCGGGCCCGTGATGCCCCCGTGCCCGGGTTCCGTCAGGATGGCAGTGTGCGTATCGCCGTGGTCTCCCTCCTCCTTGCCGCCAGTGCCGGACTGACCGGTTTCAGCGTGCTCGCGTACGACCTGTTCCAACCGGGCCGGGACACGGTGCCCCTCGTCATCTGCACCGCAGCGCTGTGGCTGCTGTTCGCGCTCGCCGTGCTGCTACTGCGCGGGGTGCAGGGCCGGGCCGTGGTCGTGCTGATCCTGGCCGGTTCGGCCCTGATCGGGGCCGCAGCCATGGTCGGTCCGCCGAACACGAGCACGGACTCCGCGCGCTACGCCTGGGACGGCATTGTCGCCACCGGGGGCATCTCGCCGTATGCCTACACGCCGGCCGACGATCGGCTCGACGCCCTGCGCCCCGACTGGCTGTTCCCGGCTCCGGTGCTCAGCGAGGCCGGCGATCCCGTGTGCGTGGGCGAACGCATCCAGACGGCGCAGAAGACCGAGTCCGGGGAGATCCTCTGTTCGGCGCTGAACCGCACCGGGGTGCCCACGATCTACCCGCCGGCCGCCGAGATCTTCTTCGCCGGCGTTCGGGCGATCACCGGGCCGGATGCGGAGTACTGGCCGTTGCAGCTCACGGGACTCCTGCTCAGCGTCGGCACGACCGTGATGCTGCTGGTCGGGATGCGCCGCCGCGGCATCGACCAACGGTTCGCCGCGCTCTGGGCCTGGTGTCCGCTCGTGGCCACCGAGGCGGTGACGAACTCCCATATCGACATGCTCGGGGTCGTGTTCACGCTGAGCGCGGTATTCCTGGTCACCGGCCGGCGGTACTGGAGCGGCGGGATCGCGCTCGGCGCGGCGATCGCGACCAAGCTGATTCCCGTGCTCGCGGCCCCGGCCATGCTGCGGCGCGAGGGCTGGAAAGTCACCGTGGCCGCCGTCGTCACCTTCCTGCTGCTGTACGTGCCGTATGTGCTGACCACCGGCATCGGGGTGCTCGGGTATCTGCCCGGCTACCTCTCCGAGGAAGGGTACGAGGACGGCACCCGTTTCGCGCTGCTCTCACTCGTCGCGCCAGGCGGCTCGGCCGTCATCGTCGCGGGCATGCTGCTGGCCGTCATCGCCGTGCTCGTGATCTGGAAGACGGATCCCGACCAGCCCTGGCTGGGCCAGCTCGTCATGATCGGCAGCGCGCTGCTGATCCTGAGCCCGCGATACTCCTGGTATGCCCTGCTGCTGCTGCCGTTCATCGCCCTCAGCGGCCGGTGGGAGTGGCTCCTGGTGCCGATGGCGCTCACCCTGCGTTTGTTGGTCCCGTCGATTCCGCTCACCCGGGTCGCCATCGCCACGGCGTTCGTCGTGATCGTCGTCATGTCGATCCACCGCGCCCGCCCCGAGTTGGCGCAACGGCTGTTCCGCCCGGTCAGGCGCCTGTCGAAACCCGGTGGTTGAGCCGGTCGACGCCCCGGCGCCTGAGCCTGTGGAACCCGGTGGTTGAGCCTGTCGAAACCCGGTCAGAACGGCGCCGGATCCTCCGAGTCCGGGTGCCGCGCCCTCTCCTTCTGCGTCTCCGCCGGATGCATCGCCGGACGGATGATCGTGGCCGGTTCGCTGAGGAACGTGCGCCCGGTCGGTGAGGTCCACTTCAGTGTGCCGTCCGGCAGATGAACGTAGCTCCACCGGGTCTCCGACTTCAGC
>DATISQ010000211.1:0-3138 GCA_035581905.1 Cryobacterium sp. | reverse complement strand
GTTCCTGTCCTCGGTTTTCGTGGCCGGCCCGACGGAGCCGCCCTCCGACGGCCGCTACAACATCCTGCTGCTCGGCGGCGACGCCGGCCCCGACCGGGAGGGCCTGCGCCCCGACAGCATCTCCGTGGTCAGCATCGACGCCGAGACCGGCCAGGCCAGCATGATCGGCCTGCCCCGCAACCTGGAGGACGTGCCGTTCCCGGACGACTCGCCGCTGGCATCCGTCTACCCGGACGGGTACGGCTCGTACGACGGCTGCGAGGTCTCCGCCTGCATGCTCAACTCGATCTACACCGAGGTCGAGCTGAAGAGCCCGGAGATGTACCCGGACGCGGTCGACCAGGGCAGCGAACCGGGCATCGAAGGCATGCGCGACGCGGCCGAGGGTGTGACCGGGCTGACGATCCAGTACTACGTCCTGATCGACATGCAGGGCTTCTCCGACCTGATCGACGCCCTCGGCGGCGTTGACATCACGGTCGCCGAACGGCTGCCGATCGGCGGCGACGAAAACCTCGACGAGGTCGAGGGCTGGATCGAGGTCGGCCCGCAGCAGATGGACGGCTACACGGCCACCTGGTACGCGCGGTCCCGGCACAGCACGAGCGACTACGACCGCATCGTGCGCCAGCGCCAGCTGCAGGAAGCCATCCTGCAGCAGTTCAGCCCGGCCAACGTGCTGACCAAGTTCGAGGGCATCGCCCAGGCCGGCTCCCAGGTGATCAAAACGGATGTCCCGCAGAGCATGCTCGGCTACTTCGCCAACCTGGGGTCCAAGACCAAGGCGCTCCCGGTCGGCCACGTTGACCTGGCACCGCCGGCCGTCGACCCCGAGGACCCGGACTACGACCAGATTCGCGCGCTGATCGCCGAGGCCCTGGCCGCGGCATCCGCCCCGTCGGAACCGGCTTCCTGAGCCGGTACCGTCACAGGTCGGCGTGCAGCTGCCAGACCCGTTCGGCCGAGTCCCGCCAGCTGTAGGCGCGGACCCGGTCGAGGCCGCGCAGGCGCATGCCCGCGGCGCGTTCCCGGTCGGTGCCGACCATCGTGAGGGCGGCGGCCAGGCGTTCGGGATAGCCGGCCTCGTCGTCGAGGTCGACGGCGTAGCCCGCGCCGCCGGCCACCTCGACCAGGGCCGGCGCGCTGGAATGCACGACCGGGGTGCCGAAGCTCATCGCCTCCAGCAGCGGCAGCCCGAAGCCCTCGGCGTGGCTGGGGTGCACGAACACCGTCGCCCGTGACAGGAGCAGGGCGAGGTCGCTGTCGCTGACGAAGCCGAGGGCGCGCACCCGGCCCTCGGGCAGGCCGGCCTCGTCGGCGACGGCGGCCACGTCGAGGTCACCCCAGCCCTGGGGACCCACGATCAGGAGCGGCAGGTCGGGTGCGCCGGGCAGGCCGAGGCCGGTGATCAACGGGGTCAGTCCCTTGCGCGGTTCGAGCGTTCCCACCGTCAGGATGTACTCGCTCGGAAGGTTCAGCTCGGCGGCCCGGGCTTCGGGGTCGTCCGGCAGCTTCAGGCCGCTGCTCACGGCGCCGCCGATCACGCGCACCCGGTCGCCGAAGTCGATCAGGCCCTCGAGCTCCTGCGCCACCGCGTGGGTGGGCACGACGATGGCGTCGGCGTGCTTCCGCGCCCTCTTGGCCATCGCCTTGTGCCAGGCCACGCCGTGCGGCGTCAGCGTCTCCGGGTGGGTCCACGGCACGACGTCGTGGATGGTGACGGCGATCTGATGGTCCTCGGTGATCCGGTCGTGCTTGCGCAGCGGCGCCATCAGGCTGGGGGCGTGGATCATGCCCGTGCCGGGCATGATCGTGAGGCCGTGCTGCCACGCGCGGGCCAGCTCGCGCCGGGCGAGGGTGGTCTTGTGCAGGCCCGCAAGCCCGGGCAGGCGCTCGGCGAGAGCGTCATACTTCTCCGGCGACGACGACGACACGATGCCCTCGACGGAGCAGTTCACCGGGGCGGTGGCGATGAGCTGGCGGGTGAGCTCCTCGGTGTAGCGGCCGATGCCGCCGGGAACGGGGGCGACCAGCTGGTCGATAATCACGCGAAGCGTGGTCATGCTTGTCCTCCTCGAGGAACGAATGGTCTGAGGTCCGTCATGGGGTCAGGGCGCCGGCGGCGTTCGCCGCGGCCAGGGCGCTCTGCCAGTCCCGCATCGGGCTGAGGCCGGCAGCGGCCCAGGCGTCGTGGCCGAGCACGGAGTAGGCCGGGCGGGGTGCCGGGCGAACGAACTGCGAGCTGTCGGTGGGGGTGACCCGCGCGGGGTCGAGGCCGGCCGTAGCGAACACGGCCTGGGCGAAGCCGAACCAGCTCGTGACACCGGAGTTGGTGCCGTGGTAGATGCCGGCGGGGGCGTCGGAGTCGAGCAGGGCGACGATCTGTGCGGCGAGGTCGGCGGTCCAGGTGGGTTGGCCGAGCTGGTCGTCGACGACGGTGAGGGTGTCCCGGGTGGCGGCGAACTTCAGCATGGTCTTGGGGAAGTTCGGCCCGTGCGCGCCGTAGAGCCACGCGGTGCGAACGATGTAGCTCCCGGCCGGGTGCGCCTGCAGCACCAGCGCTTCACCGGCGGCCTTGGTGCGGCCGTACGCGGAGATCGGGTTGATCTCTGTGCCCTCCGCGTAGGGCGCGGTAGCGGAGCCGTCGAACACGTAGTCGGTCGAGACCTGCACGAGCCGGGCCCCGGTGGCAGCCGCGGCCAGGGCCAGGTTGTGCGGGCCGGTCGCGTTGATCGCGTACGCAGCATCCTCGTTCGTCTCGGCGTCGTCGACCTTCGTGTACGCGGCGGCATTGATGATCACGTCGTAGTCGACGACCGCGGCGAGAACCGCGGCCCGGTCGGTGATGTCCAGCTCGGTGCGGCCCAGCGCGGCGACGTCGCGGCCGGCGAGGGCGGCCTGCAGGTCGCGGCCCAGCATGCCGGCGGCGCCGGTGATCAGGTAACGGGTCATCAGCTCAGGGCCGCGCGGGCTTTGAGGGGTTCCCACCAGGTGCGGTTGTAGCGGTACCACTGCACGACGTCGGCGAGTCCCTGCTCGAACGGAACGAGGGGGGCGTAGCCGAGTTCGGCCTGGATCTTGGAGATGTCCACGGAGTAGCGCAGGTCGTGGCCGAGGCGGTCCGCGACCCGGTCGACG
>DATISQ010000210.1:0-18611 GCA_035581905.1 Cryobacterium sp. | reverse complement strand
GACGAGGAATCCTAGCCCGTGCGAGATGCGGTTGTAGAGTTCGCCCAATCTCCGAAAGGATTCCTCAGCACCCATGCCAGCTTCAAGTTCGGTGAGCTTCGCGTCCACGAAATCGACCGCATCACGCAGCCGTCGCTGACCCGCGATGAGAACCCCAAGATGAAACGGCGCGTCGTTGAGCACGTTCGTCACCCAATACTCGTTGAGGCCCTTCCCGAGCCGAATTCGGGGCTGCGGCACACAGTCGACGGTCACAAATCCATACTTCTCCCGGATCTCGGCGGCGAGGGGTGCCGCTTCGAGCACTCCGCGCTCCGTTAGTGCTTCCAGCTCGCGTCGAATGCGATCGAGAATGAGAAAGCACGTCGTCAGACGCTGCTGTCCATCAATCACCTCGCATTTCCGCAGGGCACTGCCCGGGAGGGAACCGCCGACTTCCTCCCTGAGCACGAGGGTCCCCGCGTAGTGAGAGCCCGTGCTCCCCATTAGGTCCAGGTCTTCCCACAGATCCGCGAGCTGCTTTGCCTCCCAGGAGTAGGGGCGCTGGTAGTCGGCAATCACGAAGAGACGGCCCTCGATGACTTGCGGCAAACTGAGACCAAGGCTGCGGTTATCATCTGTCATTTGAAACCCCGTTACGTCATTGTGAACAAGTTACACACGAGTATCTCCGATCCCCTCCGTCGCCGCACTTACCACGCCTAGCGCGACAGTGAAGCACTCCGGCCAAGCGGCCGGCAGGGCAACGGAGGCGGCGGCCGCGTTACGCGCCCTCGGCCAGTACGCCGTCGAGCATCCGTTCGGTCAGGAGGTGCTCTGAGCGCCGCGATCCCGAGGCCGCCTCAACTGGGGCTGCGCGGGCGCTGCGCCGCTGCGCGGGGGGCGTGCCACGCGCGCAGCGGCGCAGCACCCGCGTGAGGCTGGACGCCCGGGGCGGGGCGGCACACTCGTAGGATGGCGGGCATGCGCGCGATCCTGGTAGACGCCCCCGGCGGCCCCGAACGACTCACCCTCACCACGGTGGCCGACCTGTCGGTCGGGGCCCGGGACATCCGGATTCGGGTGGCCGCGGCGGGCGTCAACCGGGCGGATGTCGCGCAGCGCCAGGGCAGCTACCCGTCGCCGGTCGGCGCGCCCGAATGGCCCGGGCTCGAGGTCTCCGGCGTGGTGATCGAAACCGGCACCGCCGTCGCCCGGTTCGCGGTCGGTGACCGGGTGTGCGCCCTGCTCGCCGGCGGCGGCTACGCCACCGAGGCCGTGGTGCACGAGGATCTGGCGCTGCCCGTGCCCGATTCCGTCGACCTCGTCGAGGCGGCCGGGCTCCCCGAGGCGCTGGCCACGGTCTGGTCGAACGTGTTCATGAGCGCGGGTCTGGCCGCCGGCGAGACGCTGCTCGTGCACGGCGGCGCGAGCGGCATCGGCACCACGGCCATCCAGTTGGGCGTGCTGGCCGGCGCCCGGGTCGCGGTGACGGCCGGCTCGGCGGAGAAACTCGAGGTGTGCCGCAGCCTGGGCGCGGAGATCCTGATCAACTACCGCGAGCAGGACTTCCCGGCGGAGATCGCGGCCGCCACCGGAGGGACCGGCGCCGACGTGATCCTCGACATCATCGGCGGCTCCTACGCGGCCCGCAACGTGGCGGCCCTCGCGGTCGACGGCCGCATCATGGTGATCGCCAACCAGAGCGGCGAGAACGCGGACTTCAACCCGTTCCACCTCATGCAGAAGCGCGGCCGGTACTGGGGAACCACGCTCCGGGCCCGCCCGTTCGAGCAGAAGGCCGCCATCATGCAGGCGCTGCGAACGGATGTCTGGCCCTGGCTGGAATCCGGCCGCTTCCGCCCGGTGATCGACAGCCGTTACCCGTTCGATCAGGCCGCGGAGGCCCACCGCCGGCTGGAGGCATCCGTTCATGTGGGCAAAATTCTGCTGGTGCCCTGACCCTCCGCACACTGCGCCCGGCTACTTGCGGAGCGGCGCAGCGAGACTAAAATTTTCGCTGGAAAACGATCTGAAAGGAGGATAAGTCATGGAGAGCATTAGTTGGTTCGTGCCGATCCTGCCCGGCAAGCTCGACGCCTGGAAGCGGTTCACCGAGGAGTCGAATGCGCGCATGGAGGAACACGCGGAGTCGCGCCGGCGGGCCGGCATCACTCGAGAACTGGCCGCACTCGTGCAGACTCCGCAGGGAGACTTCACCAGTGTGTTCCTCGAAGCGGAGGATCTCCGCCAGGCCTTCAAGACGATGCTCGAGTCGGAGGATCCCTACGACAAGTGGTTCATCGCGAAGACCGAGGAAGTGCACGGCATGACTCGGGAGACGTATGAGCGGCCTCTCCCGGTGACGGTCATGTTCGACTACCGCGGCGATGCCGCGACGGCCGGCCGGAGCGCGCACCAACGTCAGGCCACAGCCAGCACGGACACCGATTGAGCGGCGCAAGCCGACGAGCATGAGGATCACGGAGCTCGAAACAAATGAAGTCTTCGTGTTCGGCTCGAATGCGGCGGGGCTGCACCTCTCCGGTGCGGCTGCCGCCGCCCACTCGTCGTTTGGGGCGGTCTGGGGCGAGGGCCACGGGCTGCACGGCCAGTCGTACGCCATCGACACCATGAGCGGGATCGAAACCATCGAGGCCGAGGTCGCGACGTTCCTGGAGTTCGTGCGGCGGCATCCGGATCTGCGGTTCCTGGTCACCGAGATCGGCTGCGGGATCGCGGGCTACACGCCCGGGCAGATCGGGCCGCTGTTCCGCGGTGCACCGGAGAACGTGGTGCTGCCGCAGAGTTTCCGCTGAGCGGTTCCGGTGGGCCGCGCTGCCGTGTTGACCCCACCAGTCCTGCTACCGTGAAAGTCGTCGAACCCCACCGATTGGAACCGCCCGCATGAAGAACTGGTCCTTCACCACTTGCGCCGTCGCCGGGTTCAGCTTCAGTGCCTTCGGCGTGGCCCTGATCATCCTCAATGCGGTGACGGCCAATGTCTTCCTCACCGCCCTGCTCTGGATGGCGGGCGTGGCCCTCCTCATCGGCGGGTCCCTGTCGCTGCGCGCCCACCTGCTCTGGACCCGCGGCCACACCCGGTAGACGACCAGCCCGGTAGACGACCAGCACGGTAGATGCAGCCCGGCAGACGAAGCCCGGCAGCCTAGATCGCGAAGTTGCCGCCCGGGGTGCGCTCGATGTCGGCGAGGCTGGCCTGCACCTCCGTGGCGTTCACCGGCTCGTCGCTGTAGGTGGACGTGACCAGGATCGGCAGGTGGTCGGAGGTGCCGAGGGGAAGCGTCTCGACAGTGTCGATGCTCAGTCCGATGGAGGTGGCCAGGTCGAAGTGCCCGCGGAAAAACTTGTAGCGCGTGTAGGTGCGGGTGTCGCTGAGGGTGAGGTCGTAGCCGGACTGGGTGACCTGGTCGCCCAGTCGCCCCTTGAAGATCGGGTAGTTGTAGTCGCCCACCATCAGGGTCGGCAGGCCCGGACCGAGCTGGTGCAGTTCTTCGTGCGCCGTGCGGATCTGGTTGCGTCGCAGGGAGTTGAGCGCGGTCAGCGGCGCTGCATGGAACGACGCGACGACAAGTTCGCGGCCGGCCACGAGATCGGTCAGCCGGGTGCCGATCAGACGCTCGTGCGCGGGCGTCAACACGCGGTCGTGCAGGGACTTCTTGAGCGCGAAGGTCTTGGTGTGCTCGTTGGTGAACCGGTCCCTGCGATAGTAGATCGCCAGGCCGAGACGGTTGCGCACGGTGGAGTCGGCCAGGTGCATCAGGCCGATCTCCTCGGGGAGTGCGAAGGTGTCGCACTCCTGCAGGCACATGACGTCCGGATCGTAATTCTCGGACAGGGCGATGAGTTCTCCGCTGGCGCGATTCTTGCGGAGGTTATAGCTGATGACTTTCACGACTGACCTTTTTCGACTCGACTTGACTCGATGAACACCCACCCAGCCTACGTTTCCGACGTATAAATGCTACAGCGGCAGGGTAAATTCTCGGCGGCGCACCTGCGAGACTCGGGGGCATGATGCAGGATACGCGGACGAACGCCTCGGTGACGGTGGAGTCGGTCAGCCGGGACGCCCGGCACGCGTTCAGTAAACCGACGGTGCCGGACATCCGTTTGATCGAGGGATTCGGGGTGGAGGGCGACGCCCATGCTGGAGCCACGACGCAGCACCGCTACCTGCTCGTGAAGGATCCGACCCGGCCGAACCTCACCCAGGTGCACTTCATGCCCGCCGAGCTCTTCGACGAACTGCGAGGGGCCGGTTTCGAGGTCTCCCCCGGCGAGCTGGGCGAGAACGTCACCACCCGCGGGCTGGACCTGTTCGCCCTTCCGCTGGGCGCCCGGCTGCGGCTCGGCACCGACGCGGTCGTCGAAATCACCGGGATGCGCAACCCCTGCTCGATGATCAACGGATTTCAGAAGGGGCTGATGAAGACCCTGATCGGAACGGATGATGCGGGTCAGGTGGTCCGGAAGGCGGGGATCATGGGCATCGTCGTCGCCGGGGGCACGGTCGCTCCCGGAGACCCGATTCGAGTGCAGTTGCCGGAGGGGGAACAGCTGCCGCTCGGAGTGGTCTGAGGTGCTGCCCGGCCCTCGCGGACAGGGACCGGCAACCCTGCTAGTCTCGGCCTCATCCACGTGTGAAGGAGTCCCGATGACACGCAAAAACTACACCCCAGATCAGAAGATCTCCCGCCTCCGCGTTTACAACATCGTGGCCGGCTCACTGCACCTCGTGCAGGCCCTCGGATTCGCGTACGTGCTCACCCTACTCAGCACCCAGGTGACCTTCGCCGTCACCGCCGACTACCTGTCGGGTCCTCCCGGTGTGCCGCTTCCGCCCGAGCGGGTGACCCTGTTCGATGTCAACGTGGGTATCGGCGTCGTCTCCTTCCTGGCACTCTCGGCCTTCTTCCACTTCCTGATCTCATCGCCGAAGTTCTTCCCCCGCTACGCGGCCGGCCTCCAGGCCAACCACAACTACTTCCGCTGGGTGGAATACTCCCTGAGCTCGTCGATCATGATCTGGCTGATCGCCCAGATCACCGGCATCACGGATATCGCGGCCCTGTTCGCGATCTTCGCCGCCAACGCCGCCATGATCATGTTCGGGGCGCTGCAGGAGAAGTACGAGACGCCCGGCAACGGCAAGTTCCTGCCCTTCATCTTCGGGTCGATGGTGGGCGTGGTGCCGTGGATCGTCATCCTCATCTACTTCATAGGGCCCGGCTCGACCGGCGAGGCCGAACCGCCGGCTTTCGTCTACGGCATCATCATCTCCCTCTTCCTGTTCTTCAACACGTTCGCCGTCAACCAGGTGTTGCAGTACCGTCAGATCGGCGGCTGGCGCGACTACCTCCGCGGGGAGCGCGCGTACATCACGCTGAGCCTGGTCGCCAAGACCGCGCTGGCCTGGCAGGTGTTCTCCGGCGCGATCATCCCGGCACTCACCTGATCGGGCCTGCCGCCGCGTCAGCTCGTTGAATCGTGGAAGGTGCTGAACCTCGGCGCGACCGGTTTGATGTTCTGGTTGAGGTGGAAGACGTTCTCCGGGTCGTACTTCGCCTTGACCACGGCCAGGCGATCGTAGTTGGTCTTGAAATTGGCGGCGATGCGCGCCTGGTCCTCGGTATCCCAGGAGTTGAGGTAGAGCCCGGGTTCGGAGAAGGGCTGCAGGGCGGTCCAGAAGTCACGCACCCATTTCATGTTCGCCGCGCTGTCTGCGGGGTCGTCCCACATACACGCGATCGTCGGGGAGAACCGCGTGTGCCGGTTCGCGAACGCCGTCTCCTCCGGGCCCACGCGTTGCACCGCGCCGTCGATGGGATGGATGTGAACGGATGTCTGCAGGGTGGGCACCATCCGGCCGAAGTCCAGGTACGCGGTGATGGCCCCGTCGCTGAGCTCGGGCAGGAAGTTGGACTTCCCGTAGACGTGCATGCCCGAAGACAGCCCCTCGCCGAAGACGGTGTTGGCTTCGGGGTAGGGCATCCGCTGCACCCTGGCGCCCACGACCGGGGCCACGTCCAGGTAGGGCTGCCAGCGCGCCTCCCCCTCGGCGGGGTCCCCGATCCAGATGCCCGCGACGACGCACATCGGTTCACCATGCCGGTCGGCGGGCAGGTAGGGCGCCACGGGGCACAGCTGGAACCCGAGAAACGCGCTGAACTCCTCCGGGGCACTCGCCAGGTGTTCCCGGTAGAACTCCGCCACCTGCCGCGCGTGATCGATGGAGTAGAAGATCACACCCGCGTGCACCTTATCGACCGGATGCAGCTGGTATTCAAACGAGGTGACCACGCCGAAGTTGCCGCCGCCGCCCCGCAAAGCCCAGAACAGGTCTTCGTTCTCGGACGCACTGGCGGTGTGCACCGTCCCGTTGGCGAGCACAATCTCCGCAGAAACAAGATTGTCGGAGATCAAGCCGTATTTCCGGGCGAGGTAGCCGATCCCACCGCTCAGGGTCAGCCCGGCGATTCCCTCAGCCCCGTCGAGGCCACCGGTTGTGGCCATGCCGAATGAATGCGTCGCCCGGTTGAAGGCCGCCCAGCGCGCACCTCCCTCCGCGCGCGCCCGAGCGGTCACGGGGTTCACCCGCACCCGGTCGTAGTCGGCGAAGTCGATGACGATCCCGGCGTCGCAGGTACCGAACCCCGATGCGCTGTGGCCGCCGCCGCGGATGGCCAGATCGACGCCGTACTCCTGCGCGATTCTCACGGCGGCGACGACGTCGTCGGTGCCGGCGACGCGCACGATAGCGGCGGGCCTCTTGTCGACCAGACTGTTGTAGACGAGGCGCGCGACCTGGTAGTCCCTGTCCACAGGGGTGATCACCCGTCCCTCCAGCCGAGTCACCAATTCGGAAATCAAGCTAACGGGCACGACGCACTCCTATTGCACTCACTCCTGGTCTGAGGATCCGGTGCCCGCGTGGTGCGCCGCACCGCCCCCATATCCAAAATATCGTTGCACCGAAGTGCCTGTCAACGAACTGCCTCCCACCACGAATGAGTTCACTGCGCGGGCCTTCTGACAGCTCTGAACCGGGACTACATTGGGGGCCGTCGGCCTCGGCCGAGGCCGGCATCCGTTGTCAATCGCAACTCAGGCGAGGAGCACCCGATGAAAGCCCAACGAATCGAACTCGAACCGCGCACCCTGGTGGGCGTGCACGAGACGCCCCGCATGGACGAACTGACCGAATTCATGGGGCGGGCCTTAGGCACCGCCGCCACCGCGATCGACAAGCAGGGCGCCCACCCGGCCGGACCGCCGATCTCGATGTACCACGGCTCTCCCACCGACATCGTCGACATCACCGCGGGGTTCCCCGTGGCTCAGCCGGTCACGCCGACGCCCGGCGTGGTGATCGAGACGCTGCCGGGCGGCCCGGCGATCGAGGCGATCCACACCGGGCCGTACGACACGCTCACCGAGACGTATGCCGAGCTCACCACCTGGGTCGCGGAGCAGAAGCTCAACCTCTCGCCCGACATGTGGGAGGAATACGTGGTTGGCCCCGACACCGAACCGGACCCGGCCAAATGGCAGACCCGGATCGTGTTCCCACTGAGCTGAACCGGGACTGGCCGGCGGGCGGTGGCCGGGTCTCGAGGAGGGGTCGCCGGGTTTCGACAAGCTCAACCACCGGGGCATCAACCACCTTGGCCTCAACCACCGGCATCAGCGTCGGCGAGACGACACCTTTGAGGGGTCGACGGATGCTCACACCCACCAATGTCGTCGTCTCACCGACGATCAGGGTCGGCAACGCGGGCGACCCGTCAGGAGCGGATCACCCCGGAAGCGCCCGCTACAGCGCCGACTTACGATTGCGTGCAGAGCGCGCCCTCGGGGAGTGCGCACCGGTCGCGCTTCCGCTCGCGCCGGGGCCGTCAAGGAACTCGAGCACGTCCGCCATCAGGCGCGGGTCGGAGATCGTGGCCATGTGCCCCTTGCCGGGGTAGAGGATCAGGCGGCCGTTGGGGATGCGCACCGCCGTCTCGCGGAACAGTTCGGGGGTGTAGAAACCGTCCTGGTCGCCGCCGATCACGAGGGTGGGTGCCTCGATCTCGCCGAGCCGGTCGCGCAGGTCGAAGGCGTCTTCTGCACGAATGGTGGTGATCAGGTCGGGGCTGGCCTTGCCGAACATGCTGCGTCCGAGCAGCCACCCCATCCCGGCCGCCAGCCGACTCCGGGGCTTGTCGCCGATGGCGCTGAACATCTCCCGGCTGGCCTGCCGCGGGCGCCCGGCGAGCACCTCTTCCGCGACGCGACGCTGCACCTTCTTGCCGTTCGGCCCGAGGGAGCACGCCGCGGACAGCACGATGAGCCGCTGCACCACGTCGGGGTGGTCGGCGGCGAGCTGCAGGGCGATGCTCCCGCCGGTCGAGGTGCCCATCACGTCGACCGGCCCCGGGAACTCCAGGCGCAGCGCGTCGGCGTAGTCCCGGGCGATGTCGGCCATGCTGGCGTTCGGATCGAGGCCGGGGCGCGGGGTCAGCCTGAGCACGCGGTGCGTGGCGGCCAACGGCTTCAGCATCTCGGCAACGATCCTGCGCTCGAAGCCGACCGTCGGCTCGTAGTTCTGGGTGAGGCCCGGGATGGCCACCAGCGGCGAGCCTGTGCCGAACCTCAAGTAGGGCATCCCGCCGAGGAGGGTGCCGGTTCGCCGTGCCATGGAGCGCGCATCGGCGGCATTCTTTGTTTTCGTCGTGGGGGGCATCGCGTTGACCCTTTCGTTTGGAGGACTGTTCCGGATGTCGTCAGCCGGTTTCCGCACACACCGGCCCGGCAGCGATCGGCCCGGCGGCAACCGGCTCTGGCGCAACCGGCCCCGCAGCGACCGTTGGTGACAGTACCCGCGCCCCGAGGCCCCCGGAAGCGCCCCGGCAGATTCGGGCCGATGGTGCGCGCCGACCGGGGCATCCGTTCGGGGCGTCCGACCGGCGACATCCATCCGGCCTTTCAGCGGGGTGGGTTGCTCGGGCCGAGGCCGACCAGGCTCAGCCAGTCCGCGATCCGGCGCGGCTCGACGGTTGTCGCGCGGAACCCGACATAGCCGTCGGGGCGCATGATCAGCACGCCCGTTCCGGGGCGGTCGGTCAGCCGGTGCACGTGGAGGCGGGCATCCTCCGGGTCGCCGCCGAGCGGCCGGATCCCCGGATCGGCCGCGCCGGCCTGCAGCAGAAGATGCACGCCGGGCGCGGCGAGCAGCGCGTGCAGCCGCACCCGCACTCCCCCGCAGCTGACCTCGGTGTCCGCGAGCCGCGAGCCGGGACGCGGCCCGCGCCGGGCTCGCGGCAGCACATCGACCGAGAGCGGGCTGCTCCGGTAGTCCAGCCCGAACTGGGACAGCAGGCGCGCGCCGGCCGTCATCAGCCGCCGCCTCCGCGTCAGCCACGGCAGCAGCGGCGCGCCGAGCGGCACCAACACCGAGCGGGCCAGCTGGGCGAACGGATGCGCGCCCGCCTCGGCCCAGAAAATGGCGTGCGTCGCCCGCAGCACCCGTTGGTCGGCCGGGCGCCGTTCCTGCTCGTAGGAGTTCAGCAGCACCGGGCTCGGCCGGCCGGTTTCGGCCGCGAAGGCCAGCTTCCAGCCGAGGTTCAGGGCGTCCTGGATGCCCGCGTTCATGCCCTGCCCGCCCGCCGGGGAATGCAGGTGGGCGGCGTCACCGGCGAGGAAGAACGGCCCCCGGCGGAAATGGGTGGCCAGCCGGTGCTGCAGCCGCACCTGGCCGGACCACGCGACATCCGTGATCGTGGCAGGCAGGCCGGCCGCGTCGATCAGGGCCTGCAGCGCGGCGCGCGGGACGGGCGGACCCGGCTGCCCGAACGGAAGCGGCGCTGGCCCGGCCCGGCGGGTGGCCAGCATGCGCCACGGGGCATGCTCACCGTTCGCGAACAGGAACAGCAGCCCCGGTCGGGCGGCGACGACGTGAGTCACACCCGGTTCGAGAGGGCCCGTGCCCGTGGCGGCGCCGGCCCCCAGGTGCAGGTCGGCCAGCACCACCTCCTGCGCGTAGTCGCCGCCGCGCCACGCCCCGACCCGGCCGCGCACCAGGCTCGCCGCGCCGTCGCAGCCGACCAGATAGCGGTAGGGAATCTCCTCCAGCGCCCCCGCCCGACGGATGACCGCCCGCCGCGGCCGCAGCCGGAACCCGACCAGCTCGGTGCCCCGTTCGACGCGCACCCCGCGTTCCTCGAGCGCACCGGCGAGCACGGCTTCCACATCGGCCTGCCGGATCAGCAGCAGGTGCGGGAAGGCGGTGCCGGGCAGGTCGAGCGCCTCGATGCGCACGGCCACCACCCGCGAACGCAGGTGCAGTTGCGCGGAGGCGGCGGTGTTCCCGCGGGCGAGGAGGGCATCCGTCACGCCCAGCGGCCGCAGCACCTCGAGCGTGCGCGGGTGCATCAGCATCGCCCGGGACGGCCGGAACAGCTCCGGCCGGCGCTCGATGATCCGCACCCGGGCGCCGTGGTCGTGCGCCTGCAACGCCAGGGCCAGACCGGTGGTGCCGGCCCCCACCACGAGGATCTCGGCGGGCGGCCCGGTCACCGCCTCGGTCCCCGGTCCGTTCCCCGCCCCAGTCCCCGCCCGGTTCCCCGCCGCGCCAGCACGGGCTGCGCGGGCAGCCACCAGGCTTCGGCGGCCGACCGCGGGGCGGGCGCGCCGGCATCCGTCGCTAGCACGGGGTGGGCCAGGAAGTCGTCCCGACGGATGCCCGGCAGCACCTGGTAGCGGATCGAACCGGGCACGCAGACCAGCGCCAGCACCCGCCAGAGGGTGCGCGCATAGTTCTCCGCGCGATCCGGGCCGTCCCACTCGTAGATGCCGCGGTAGGCGCCGTGCTGGTCGTTGCCGAGCCACAGTTTCGACACGTAGCCGGGGAAGCCGGCGAACAGGGGCGTGTGCAGGATGCTCTCGGCCCGGAACAGGGCATGGCCGCGGCCCCGCACGCGCAGCAGCGTGAACCGCACCAGGAGCACGGTCGGGCGGCGGGTCGGCCCGCGGTCGACGACCGTCTCCCGGTAGACGACCGCCTCGGTGCCGTCGGTGAAGGGCAGCCGGCGTCCCACATTGTGCCGAGGCAGGTGCAGGCGGCGCCGCGCGATCAGCGAGAGGGTCCGGGCCGCGGAGCGGGTCAGGTACTTGACCGTCGGCCACGGGTCGGCTGGTGGTTTCGGCATCCGTTCGGGGTTCATGACAGCCTTCCCAACCTGAAGCGAACAGGAGAAACGTGATTTTCGAGCCAGTTGCTGCCAGCATAAAGACAGGGTCCGCGCCTGTGAAGCCCCTGTCCGGCTGCCGTGCCGCGTGACGAATGGGGGGCGGCATCCGTCTTCTATAGAGAGACCCCGTGCCGGCAGGCACCCGATTCCAACATCGAACGGACCCCATGACGAGCACCACCGTGCACCACGACAATCTGACCGATGAGGCGACCACCCCCCAGCTCGCCGCGGTCGTCTACAACCCCCTGAAGGTCAACCTCGACGACCTCCGGGAGGCCGTCGAGGCCGAGCAGACGGCCGCCGGCTGGCCGGAGACCCTCTGGTTCGAGACGTCGGCGGAGGACCCCGGGCAGGGGCCGGCCCGGAAGGCGATCAAGGCCGGGGCGACCGTGATCATCGTGGCCGGCGGCGACGGCACCGTGCGCGCCGTGGCGGAGGCCGTGCACGGCACGGACTGCGCCGTGGCGCTGCTGCCGTCGGGCACCGGCAACCTGCTCGCCCGCAACCTGCAACTGCCCCTCGACGACGCCGCGCAGTCCCTGCACACCGCGTTCGCCGGCCGGGACCGCACGATCGACGTGTGCCTGATCGACATCGAGCGGGCGGACCGGTCGGTCGACCGGCACACCTACCTGGTGATGGCCGGACTCGGCCTCGACGCCAAGATGCTCGCGAACACCGACGACGCCCTCAAGGCGAAAGCCGGCTGGCTGGCCTACGCGAAGGCGCTGATCGCCGTCGGCAAGGACGGCAGCGAACTGCGGTTCCGGTACCGGCTCAACAAGCAGGCCGAGAAGTCGCTCCGGGCGCACACCATCATGATCGGCAACTGCGGTTCGCTGCCGGCCAGCATCGAGCTGATCCCCGACGCGGCCCTCGACGACGGCGTCTTCGACGTGGTCGTGCTGAAGCCCAAAGGCATCGGCGGCTGGCTGCAGATCATGACGAAGGTGATCTGGGAGAACGGTGTGCTCAGCCGCACGAAGCTCGGACGCAAAATGGTCACCGGCGAAGTCGACGCGCTCAACTACTCCACCGGCACGGAACTCGTTCTCCGGCTCAACAGCCCGGAGGAGATCGAACTCGACGGCGACGGGTTCGGCACCGCCGTGGCTCTCAAGACATGGGTGGATGCCGGCAGCCTCACCGTGCGCGTGCCGAACGACGCCGCGTAGACCGCCCCGGGCATCCGTCGCCGGCCTTCTTGCGCGCCGCGCGGGAGGTGCGCCGCTACGCGCGTGGCATGCCACCAGCGAAGCGGCGCAGCACCCGCGCCGCCCGCGAACGGACAACTTTGAGGGGTGCGGATGCCGTCGCACCCCTCAATACTGTCGTCTCACCGGCTGAGAACCGGAAGGCCGAGGGGCACGAGCTAGCGGCCGCCGCCGCCTCCGCCGCCCCCGCCACCGCCGGAGAACCCGCCTCCACCGGAACCGCCGGAGAAGCTGCCGCCCCCGATGCCGCCGCCGGAGCTGGCGGGCGGAGTGGCGGAGGTGCGCACCGAGCCGACCAGGCCGTTCATGGCGACGCCGAAGCCGTTCGCCGAGAAGCCACCCTGCGATACCAGCCAGCCCGGCTCCGGTGCCCCGTGCTCGTAGAGCACGACGAGTTCCTTCGCCCACTCCCGTTCGACGCCCCAGAGCACCGCGAAGGGGAGCAACTTCTCATAGAGCTTGACCAGTTCGACGGTGTCGGGGGCGCCGCCGGCATCCGTCACCGGACTCGGCGGCGCTCCCGGGAGGGTGCCCGGCACGGCGGGCGCTGTGACCCGCAGCGCGCCGTCCGGGCTCTGCAGCATGCGGAAGCGGTCCTCCTCGGCGAGTTCCAGGTAGACCTTCATGCCCTTGAGATAGTCGCGCTGCTCGGCGCCGGACTCGGTGAGCTGCACCGTGCCCTGGGCGAAATAGAGGGCCAGGAAGAGGAAGATCGCGGCGATGACGGCGACCGTCATCACCTCGCCGAACTCCGGGGAACCGTTGATCAGCGCCACCGCAGCGAGCAGGGCCAGAGCAGGAAGCAGCACGGCGGCCATACCGATGGCGATCCCTCTGCCGCCGCGACCGGCCACCTTGGCCCGCCAACCGCGGGCGGTGACCGACGCCGTGGCGGCGGGAAGGAAGGCGCTCAATTTGGCGGCAAGCGTGCTGTCGGCGATCCCGAGTTCTCGCGTCGCGCCGATCGTCAGGCGGGGGAACAGCGCCTCCAGCAGCTTTCGCTCCTGGGAATCCACGCCCTCCGCGGTCAGCAGTTGCAGCGTGTAGTCGCCACCGCCTGAGCTGACCGGGTAGTCGAGGATGCGCAGCTTGCCGCGCACAGCCAGGCTCAAGAGCTGCGCGGCGATGGCCGACTTCGACCGATTCGCGAGGTCACCCGCCTCCAGCAGGTTGTACCCCTCCGGCACGCTGTACTGGGCGATGATGGTGCCCCGGCCGCGGGCGTCGCGCTGGCCGAACCGGCGACGGAGGAAGGCGAGCACGACGCCGAGGAAGCCGACGGCCGACACCAGGAACAGCAGCCCGGTCGCCAGGCCTCCCCCGCCGGGGCCCGAATCGCTGTCGCTGTAGTCGGCCGAGGCCGGCACCTGCACGAAGGTGCCGGGCGCGAAGCCGATGGCCACGGTCAGGTTCTCCCGCGGACCGAGGCCCTGCACGGACGAGGTGAACAGCTGGCCCGTGGTTCCGGGCACCGCGGCATCCGTCGTCTGGCTGATCTCGCACGGGGTGTCGTCATCCTGCGCCCCGGAGTAGCAGGCGGTGTCCCCGGTGAGGAACTCGGTGATGCTGGGGTCGACGTGCACCCGCGCGGTGACCGAGCCGAACGGCTGGTCGAAGCCGGTGCCGTTGGTGTCCCAGTAGAGCTCGTCGTCGTCGGTGTCGGCGAACGCGCGCACCACGTTCTGCTGCGTGTACTCGATGACGTAGGTCTGCGTGCCGCGCACGAAGTCGTCGGTGCCGAGGGGCAGCTCGATGCTGCCGCCCTGGTCGATGACCTCGAAGTACACGGGCGCGCCGGTGGCATCGGTGACCGATTCGACACTGGTGTTCAGCGGCACCCCGTCGTAGTCGTTGGGGAGGACGCGCACCATGCCGCGGTTCTGGTCGACGTTCGGGAACTGTGCCACGAACGTCTCGACGGTGCGCAGGGTGGAGTGACCGGCATCGTCACGGGAGAGGTAGTAGTCGGCCTCGAACGAGATGAACGTGAAGTCGCTGGTGTCGGCCGACGCGGCCGGGGGCATCCCGAGCGCCGGTATTCCGAGCGCCGGTATTCCGAACACCAGCGCCGCTGCCACCCCGAACGCGGCGATGACCTGCACGAATCGCCGCAACGGATGTCTGGTCGGTGCGTTCCCGTGCATGCTGCGACTCCCCTGGTTCGACCGGCTGTCCCACAACATCCGTTCTCAAAAGGCTAGTGCAGCCCCGTGGCGGGGTGCTCTGTTGCCCGTTGCCCGTGAACCGACGGCTTTGAGGGGTGCGAAGGCCGTCGCACCCCTCACCGGTGTCGTTTCACCGAGGTGTTGCGAACGTGCCGGGTTGTCAGGGCATCAGTACCAGTTGTTGGCCTGCGAGTGCGCCCAGGCGGCGCACGGGGTGCCGTACGAGGAGGCCTTGATGTAGCCGAGGCCCCAGGAGATCTGCGTGGTCGCGTTGGTGGCCCAGTCGCTACCGGCGGTCGCCATCTTGTTGCCGGGCAACGCCTGGGGGATGCCGGTGGCACCGCCGTTGGAGTTCACGGCGTCGAACTTCCACTCGCTTTCCGTCGGCCACAGCTGATTCAGGCCGGAGAACTGGTCCGCGCCCCACCCATACTGGGATGCGGCCATGGCCTGAGCCGTGGCGCGCGCGCCGGCGGGGGTGTTGCCGGCAGCCAGAGACTGGGCACGGGCGGCTTCGGCGGCGGCGGCCTGTGCGGCGGCTTCGGCGGCCTGCGCTGCGGCGGCGGCTGCGGCCTCGGCGGCGGCCGCGGCGGCCACCCGGTCGGCTTCGATCGACGCCGCGGTGACGGCGGCTGTCTCGGCCTTGGTCTGGGCGGTGAGAACGGTGACCTCATCGAGAGGCAGAATCTCGTAGCCGGCGAGCGAGCTGGTGACCGCGGCGAGGCTGGAGGCGTCCACCTTGTCCTTGGTGGCGGCGAGCACCTGGTTGGCCTCGTTCAGCGTGATGGAGGCCGAGTTGTCGACGTGGGCCTTGGCGACCGCGCCGTAGGCGCCGAGCTGTTCGCGGTGCAGGCCGGTGCTGTCGGCGAGTTCGGTGGTGGCCGAGACGCGGGACTGGGTGGCGGAGGCGGACTGACCGGCGAAGCCGGCACCGACCGCGAGGCCGGAAATGGCAAGCACGCTGCCGGCGATGATCGCGATACGGTGCGGGCGTTTGATCTTGGTGGTGCTGGTGGTGTTGCTGCTGGGAGTGCTGTTGCTTCGCTTGTTCTGAGCGGCGAATCGGACGCGGAGTTCTTCGGGTGATTCAGGCATTTAAGACGTTTGACTTCCGTGTTACGCAAGCCCGCGCGCGTGAGCGCGCCGGCTCACTGAGCATCGGATCTGCGCTCTCGGAGGGCGGCGCAGACGAAACGACAAATATGCCTCAGATTTCTGGACAAACGCTCATTTTAAGCTGAGAAAGTCATGAGCGGGAGGGGATTGACGCGGGGATCGCCAGGACGTATAAGCACGATTCCGTTCCGGTCCGGGGCGAGGTCAGGGCTCCGGTCAGGGCGGCGATCACTCGGCGAGGACGTCGATCTGGTCGGCCAACAAGAACCCTAGCGCAGCGAGGTCGGGGCAGGAATCCGGGTCGGCATTGAGTGTGATGGTGAGCGTGCCGGCATAGGACAGCACCGAGAAGGACACCGTGACGTTGCCCGTCGCGACGCTGAGCGGGACGATGGCGGTGATCGGGCAGCCGAAGATCGACTGGCGTTCCGTGGGACCGCGCAGATTGGTCACGAAGGTGTGGATCAGGCGTTGCCGGTCGACGAACCGTTGGAAGAGTCCGAGGCGGGCCAGCAGCCGGAAGGCCGGGCCGAGGAGCGCGGTCGAGGCCCCCGGCGGCGCCTCCTTCGCGGCCTGCGTCGTGCGGGCAACGGACTCCAGCCGGGCGACCGGGTCGCCGACGCCCGGCACCGTGATCGGGATGATCCCACTCCGGTTGCCCAACTCCCCCGCGGTCGTCTGGCGCCGCTCCGAAAACGGCACCGAGAGCACGAACCGGTCCAGACACTCGCCGCGCTGTTCCAGCAGTCGATGCAGGGCGCCCCCGATCGCCGTGAGTACGACGTCGTTGACCGTGGCTCTGTGGGCGTGGGCCGCACTGTGAACCCGGTCCAGCGATACCCGGATGCTCAGAAACCGCCGACGCGCGCCCGTCGGCCGGTTGAGCGAGGTGGGCGCCAGGCGATGGCGGGAGTCCGGGCGCAGCTCGGTGACGGCACTGCCGATGCGCGCCAGCGTCGCCGGCAGCCTCCGGAGGGAGCGGAGACGCCCGCGGGCGGCATCCGTCACCAGCTTGCGAACGGATGGCACCGGCCGCGGGAAGGCCGGGTCGGGGCCGGCCGGCGCCCCGTCGACCAGGCTGGCCAGCACGGCCAGTCCGCCGATGCCGTCGGCGAGCACGTGGTGGAACACAATGATCAGGGCGGCCTGGTGGTCGGGGGCGCCGGGGCCTGCCGTGCCGGTCACGGGCGTTCCGGGGCCTGACGTGCCGGTCACGAGGGTCGCCGACCACAGCGGTCGATCGCGCGACAGCGGGGTGGTGATCAGCGTCGCCGCGAGGTCGAACACCGCCGGCTCTCCCCCGGGCGCAGGGCAGGGCACCGAGGACACATGGTGGGCCAGGTCGAAGGTGGGGTCGTCTGCCCAGACCGGCCGGCCGCATCCGAAGGGCACGGTCACCAGCCGTTGCCGTAGCCGAGGCACGCTCTCGATCCGCCGGGCCAGGAGGCGCGCGGCCTGGTCGGGGTCGAGTCCGTTGCGGGCGTCGAGCAGCAGAACCGCGCCGACCTGCATCGGAGTGGACCCGTGCTCGGTTGCCAACGACATCAGGTCGTCAGTGCTCACCCGGTCGATCGGGTACGGCTCGCCCATGGTGAGAACCTATACCCGGCGCCGCGCACGACCACGCCGCCGAAACGACACGTTTGAGGGGTCGGCGCGGAGGCGCACCCCTCAAACCTGTCGTCTCACCTGGTGTGTCGTCTCACCGCGGCCGAGGCGGCCGCCGCGCGGGTGGGCGGCTGACCCACAGGTCTCGCGACGAGCGCGCTGCTACTCGCCGCTTGAGCAGAGAGCCATCGCGTAGGCTCCGGTGCTGGTCTGCTCGGAGATGACCTCGCCGTCACGGGTGATGCGGCAGGTGATGTCTGCGCCCGTCGCGCCGTTGTTCGCCGTCAGGGTGAAGCTGGAGAAGTCGAAGTCTCCTCCTGCTTTCACGATCATTTCCTTTGTGAAAGGAAGCGCCTGACCTGTGGACATCTCGCTTCCGTAAGATCCATCCGTGTAAGTGGAGTAGCTGACCGAGGCGTCGGTGCTGTCTCCGGTGACTTCGTAGACCAGCGACACGTCGACGTTCGCGGCCGCCTCGGTCTCATCGACGCTGGTCTGGACAGCCGTGGCAAGCGCGGCGGTATAAGTGATCGCCAAAACGATGGAGAGAATGAGCGCGAGGCCGGAAATGATCGTGCCTGCAATGGCGACACCCTTGCGGCGCGTTTTGCGGAACAGGCCGATGATGCCCAAAATCAGGCCGATGGCGGCCAAAAATCCAGAGCCGAAATTGACGAGGGGGATGAACGAACCGATCAGAGCGATGATGCCGATAACGAGTGCTGCGACGCCGAGCCCGTTGCCGAGCTTCGCTTCGACGGGGGGCTGAGCTGTGGGCTGAATGTGTGAATCCTGTGAAATGGTCATGAGTTGACCCTACGAGCCGGGTCCGACACTGGAACCGGCTTTCTGACCCTGGACAGCATTTTCACCCTCGAACTGGGGTGCCGGTCGAAAAACACGTCCCGTCTGCGAGCCGTGATGAGGTTTACCAGACGCACCAAGTCACGGACGTCGGCGAGCAGCGGCGACCGACTGTCGGGTCCGCTGATGGTCCGGGCTCAGCGCGAACCGGCGGCGATACCCTCCAGCTGCGCGAGCGCATACGCCCATGGGATGCGCTCCTGCTCGAGACACACGTTCCCCTCCGCACGGATGCGCTCCAGCACGGCCTGGTCCCCGCAGTCAGCGTCGGATAGGTTCCTGCGGCCGCCCTGGGCATCATGCCGCACGGCGGAGGCACTGACGCTGCCGCGGCCGCTACGCGATCCGCAACTGCACCAGCCGCCGGGGGAAGTCCGTGACGAGCGTATTCCAAACGAGCTGGTAGT
>DATISQ010000209.1:0-1716 GCA_035581905.1 Cryobacterium sp. | reverse complement strand
TCTAACGTGCGCCCGCTTCCACGACCTGCGCCGCGCGCCCCGAGCCTCGAGCGCGCGTTCCGGACATCGCCGACACCACCCGCACCTCACGCGGAGGCAACTAGAATCACTGGTGATGTCTGAGACAATTGCGCACCCGTTTTCCACTGCCACCGGCACCGACGTTCGCGTTCGGTTCTGTCCCTCGCCGACCGGGACGCCGCATGTCGGCCTGATCCGCACGGCGCTCTTCACCTGGGCCTACGCCCGGCACACCGGCGGTACGTTCATCTTCCGGATCGAAGACACCGACCCGGCCCGCGACACCGAGGAGAGCTTCGTGCAGCTCCTCGACGCGCTGCGGTGGCTGCGCCTGGACTGGGACGAGGGTGTCGAGGTCGGCGGACCGCATGCTCCCTACCGCCAGTCCGAGCGTTACGACCTCTACCGCGATGTGATCGAGCAGCTCAAGGCGTCCGGCCACATCTACGAGAGCTTCGCCACCGGTGAGGAGATCGAGGTGCGCAACGTCGCCCTCGGCCGCGACCCCAAGGCCGGCTACGACAACTTCGAGCGCGACCTCACCGATGAGAAGAAGGCGGCCTTCCGCGCCGAGGGACGCTCGCCGGCGCTCCGCCTCAAGGTTCCCGACACGGACATCTCCTTCGACGACCTGGTTCGCGGCGAGATCACCTTCCCGGCCGGCTCGTTCAGCGACTTCGTCGTCGTGCGGCCCAACGGGCAGCCGTTGTACCCGTTCGTGAACCCGGTCGACGACGCCATGATGGGCGTCACCCACGTGCTGCGCGGCGAAGACCTGCTCTCCTCCACGCCGCGCCAGATCGCGCTCTACCACGCATTGATCGACATCGGACTGGCCACGTTCGTGCCGCGCTTCGGGCACATGCCCTACGTGATGGGCGAGGGCAGCAAGAAGCTCTCCAAGCGCGACCCCGAGTCCAACCTGTTCCACCACCGTGCCCGAGGCTTCGTGCCCGAGGGCCTGGTCAACTACCTGTCACTGCTCGGCTGGTCGCTCGCCAGCGACCGCGACGTGTTCACCATCGACGAAATGATCGCCGCGTTCGACGTCGTCGACGTGCTGCCGAACCCGGCCCGGTTCGACCTCAAGAAGGCCGAGTCGCTCAACGGCGACCACATCCGCCTGCTCGACCCGGCCGACTTCGCCGCCCGGGTCGTCCCGTATCTGGTGGCCGCCGGAGATGTGACCGAGCCGATGAGTGAAGTGCAGCAGGCCATCCTCGAGGCCGCCGCACCCCTCGTGCAGGAACGCATCGCCCTGCTCGGCGAGGCGCCCGGCATGCTTGGCTTCCTGTTCATCGGCGGCGACTCGCTGGTCTACCAGCCGGATGCGCTCGCCTCGCTCCCGAAGAACATGCGCGAAATCCTCGCCGCGTCCACGGCCGCACTGCTTGACATTCCCGAAGCGGAATGGACCCACGACCGCGTGCACACCACCCTGACCGAGACCCTGATCGACGGGCTCGCACTCAAGCCCCGCGTGGCCTTCGGCCCCCTGCGGGTTGCGGTGTCCGGCCGTCGCATCTCGCCGCCGCTCTTCGAGTCCATGGAGATCCTCGGAAAGGCGGAGTCCGTGCTGCGCCTCGCGCGCCTGGCGGCCCGTACCCTGGAGTGAGGTTCGTCGCCGGGGCCGGCCTCGGAGGCCTGCCCCGGCGAACCGCCGGTCATTTCGGCTCTGAGTTTGTCCCGGCCCCC
>DATISQ010000208.1:0-4226 GCA_035581905.1 Cryobacterium sp. | reverse complement strand
ACGACCCGGATGACCGATGAGATCACCTGTTCAAAGTCCATCGGCGGCGCTCCTCGCTGCATGGTCGCTGCATGTTCCCTGCGACGATAGCGCGGGCCGCCCCGCCGGGCGAGCCTGCCGGGCCCCGTGCCGGGCGAGCGTGCCGGGCGAGCGCGCCCCGACCCGAGAGTCGCCGATTGCTCCCACGATCGCCGGTGGAACGGCGTCAATCGGCGCCATCGGCGATTTTCGGCGTCCGGAGGGCGGGAACACGGCGATTCCTTGCGGAAAGTCGCAAGAAAAAGCCGGTCGGGTCCAGATACTCTGGACGATGGCGCCGACGCCGGCGCCACCCAAGCCGCAACCGCGGCAGTCACGAAGGACGGGAGG
Source organism: Cryobacterium sp. (assembly GCA_035581905.1). Taxonomy (GTDB): domain Bacteria; phylum Actinomycetota; class Actinomycetes; order Actinomycetales; family Microbacteriaceae; genus Cryobacterium. Next base: position 3,857 of record DATISQ010000208.1, on the reverse strand, counting down.
TTCCCATGTCGAATTATGTTGCGCAAGATGCACTGGTCGGTGAGCCCGAGGTTCTCGAGGATGTCGCCACCTCCACCGACCCGGCCACCCATCCGGCCTGGCTCCGCCTCAAGTCCGCGGCCACCGCGCTGCAGGCCAGCCAGGTGCAGGACGGCTCGATCCCGGTCGCCGCCGCCCACGCGGATGCCGCCGCGCACGTCGACGTGATCGTCGCCGCCATCGACGCCCTCGCCCCGCTGTTCCCGCACGACGCCGGCTACCTCACCGCCGTGAACCGGGACTTCACCCGCTGGTGCTCCGAGGGCTTCGGCGTGCCGGACTTCTACGACTCGCTGATGGCGTTCCAGCCGCAGCAGCAGCGAATCGACGGCATCCGTCACCTGGTTGTGTTCCCGATGTACACGCAGAACGGCAGTGCGAACCGGTTCGTCGAGGCCGTGCTGATCGAGGTGATCTGGCCGGAGTTCATCGACGAGCTCGAGCAGGAGTACACGAACAAGCTGTTCGTGCCGATCCGGTTCCTCGACTTCACGCCCGGTTACGACACCAACTCGGCCGTCCTGTTCCCGGAGACCGTCGCCATGCGCCAGATCCCCACCTTCACCTGGGGTGCGATCTTCGCCGACCGCGAGGCCGCCCGGTTCCGCCGGGTCGTGCGCGCGGCCGCCGAGATCACCCGTCTCGAACTGCCGGCCGATGCGGCGGAGCTGCTCGACGACCAGCACCTGACCGAGGAAACCTTCGTCATGTGGGACCTCATCCACGACCGCACGCACATGCGCGGCGACCTGCCGTTCGACCCGTTCATGATCAAGCAGCGGATGCCGTTCTTCCTCTACTCCCTCGAGGAACTGCGCTGCGACCTGACCGCATTCCGCGAATCGGTCACGATCGAGCGCGACGAGAACGCCAGCCCGGAGGCGCGCCGGCACGCGAAACTCGTGCAGTACGCCGTGATCTTCGACCGGATCTTCCGGTTCGCGATCAGCGGTTCCCGGGTGCGCAACTACGACGGTCTGGGCGGCCAGCTGCTGTTCGCGTGGATGCACCAGCACCACGTGCTGCACTGGACCGACACCCGGCTCACCTTCGACTGGGAGGCCGTGCCCGACGTGGTCATCGCGCTCGGCAAGCAGATCGACGACCTCTACTGGGCGTCGATCGACCGCCCGAAGAAGGCTCACTGGCTGGCCGCCTACGACATGATCGCGGAGACGCTCACGCCGAACCCGGCGTCGCAGTGGGCTCGCGGTCTGCCGCTGGACGTGCTCGCCGGCGCGCCGAAGGGCTACACCGATCTGGTCCTCGACGACGAGTTTCCGCTGTCGATGTTCTTCGAGGCGCTGGACAAGAAGATGAAGCCCGTGATCGAGTCGACGGCCGGGCTCACCGGGCGTGATTGACGAAGTGGCTGAACCCACTGACAGGGCCGTCGCTGGGCGCACCGTGCTCATCGCCGGTGCGACCAGCGCGGCCGGTCGCGCCGTGGCCACCGCGCTGACGGATGCCGGCGCGCGCGTGATCGCGGTCGGCTCCAACGCCGAGCGCCTGCAGGGCCTCCGCGCCGAGGTCCCCGGTGCCGAAACGTACGTCTGCGACCTCGGTGACTTCGCGGAGGTCACGGCTCTGGCCGACGCAGTGCACGCCGAGCACGGCCGCATCGACGGGCTGATCCACCTCGTCGGCGGCTGGCGCGGCGGCGGCGGACTGGCCGGACAGTCCGACGAGGACTGGGATTTCCTGCACACGCACGTCGTCACCACGCTCCGCAACACCACCCGCGCGTTCAACGACGACCTGCTGGCCTCGCCGGCCGGGCGCCTGGCGATCGTGTCCTCGGTGTCGGTCGACAAGCCGGCCCCCGGCGGCGCGAACTACGCCACCGCGAAGGCCGCCGCCGAAACCTGGACCCGCGCGGTCGGCCAGGGCTTCGCCAAGGCGGGCACGGATGCCGCGGCGGTCATCTTCGTCGTGCGCGCCCTCGCCGGGCTGGAAACCGAGCTCGCGACCGCGGTCGTCGGCCTGTGGGAGGCGCCGGCGGCATCCGTCAACAACACCCGGGTGGACCTGGCTCCGCCGACCCCCTGATCCACTGACTGTTGCCCGAGCGGACAACTGTTGCCGTCACGCCGGGAACAGTTGTCCGCTCGGGCAACAGGTGGCTCGGGCAACAGTTGGAGGGGAGCGGGTAGGCGGGCCGAGCGCGGGGGCGGGCCGCTAACGTGGTGGGGAGAGGCTACGGAGGGGTGGGCATGCTCGAAATCAGGACCGTCAACAAGCGCTACGGCGCCCGGAAGGTGCTGACGGACGTGAGTTTCGGCGTCGAGAGCGGGCGCCTGACCGGGTTCGTCGGCGCGAACGGCGCCGGCAAGACCACCACCATGCGGATCATCCTGGGGGTGCTGTCGGCCGACTCCGGCACGGTTCTGCAAGACGGCGTTCCACTGACCAGCGACGACCGCCGGCGCTTCGGCTACATGCCGGAGGAGCGCGGCCTGTACCCGAAGATGAAGGTCGGCGAGCACCTCGTCTACCTGGCCCGCCTGCACGGGCTGAGCCCCGCATCCGCCCGCCGCAACACCGCCGAGCTGCTCGACCGGCTCTGCCTCGGCGAGCGCGCCGGCGACCTGGTGCAGTCCCTCTCGCTCGGCAACCAGCAGCGCGCCCAGATCGCCGCCGCTCTCGTGCACGACCCCGAGTTCCTGGTGCTCGACGAGCCCTTCTCCGGCCTCGACCCGATCGCGGTGGAGGTGGTGATGAGCGTGCTCTCCGGTTTCGCCGCCCAGGGCGCACCGGTGCTGTTCTCCTCGCACCAGCTGGACATCGTCGAGCGCCTCTGCGACGACGTCGTGATCATCGCCGACGGCGAGATCCGGGCGAACGGTCCCCGCGAACAGCTGCGTGAACAACACAGCAGCCCCCGGTTCGAACTCCGCACCGCGGGAGACACGGAATGGATCCGCGCCATGCCCGGCATCTCGGTGCTCGACCTGTCCACCGGGGTCGCCGTGTTCGAGGCCGTGACGGATGCCGCCAGCCAGGCCGTGCTGCGCCTGGCCCTCGACCGGGCACCGGTGACACAGTTCAGCCAGCAGCGCCCCAGTCTCGCGACCATTTTCAAGGAGGTCGTGCAGTGAGCCTCCCCCCGAAAAACCGCGCCGGCATGCCACCCACCGATCGCGCAAAGGTGCGCCCGCGGTACCCGGCCCCGAGTTTTGCCCGGAGCGTGTGGCTCGTCGCGACCCGCGAGATCATGGCGCGGCTGCGCAGCAAGGCCTTCCTGGTCTCGACTGGCATCCTGCTCCTGATCTCGATCGGTTCCGTCGTCGCCGGCAGCATCGCCAGCCAGAACCAGACCCTGCCGAAGGTGGCCGTCGTCGGTGCCGCCGCCCAGATCGTGGAGCAGACCGAGTCGTTCACGGTGGTGGAGGCCGACGACGTCGCCGCCGCCGAGGACCTGGTGCGGGCCGGCACCGTTTCGGCGGCGGTCGTTCCGTCCACCCGAGCGGATGCCCTGCTCGGCGTGCGCGTCATCGCCCTCAACTCCCCGCCGGTCGGCGTGCTCGCGGCCCTGAGCGTCACGCCCGCAGTGAGCGTGCTCGAGCCGACATCGCGGCAGAGCGGCGGCCTGGTCTACCTCGTCTCGTTGGGCTTCGGTCTGGTCTTCTTCATGTCCGCGATCACGTTCGGCTCGACCATCGCGCAGAGCGTCGTCGAGGAGAAGCAGACCCGGGTCGTCGAGATCCTGATGACCACCATCCCGGTGCGCGCCCTGCTCGGCGGCAAGGTGGTGGGCAACAGCATCATGGCCTTCGGGCAGATCGTGGCGATCGGCCTGCTGGTGGCGATCGGCATGG
>DATISQ010000207.1:0-1934 GCA_035581905.1 Cryobacterium sp. | reverse complement strand
CGAGGGCGACGAGATTCCGCTGCCGCCGTGGGACGACTTCGAGGAGGCCGAGCTCGTGGACCTGACCGACGAATTGCGGGCAATGTTCCGGGCCCGCGCGGTGCCGGAACCGAGGCGGGTGGCCTCCGACCTGCTGCAACTGGTGGACGAGCGCCGGTACGACGTTCCGGCCACGATCATCTCCTGCGAGCTCCCGTCCGCGCTGCTCACCGAGTGGATCGCGGCCGGACATCCGTTCGTGGACGAACTCGCCCGTCTCCACAACGTCGAGTACGTGGACCTGCCCACCGGGCACTGGCCCCAGTTCACCCGGCCGGCCGAGCTCGGAGCCGCGATTCTGGCGGCCGTGCAGCGCACCGCCTGATCGGGCGCGGCAGGAGCGCGCTCGGTGCCGCACACTGGGGAGATGGTAGACCTCGCGCTCGACGGCGACGGCCCCGCGTGTCCAGCATGCGGGACCCCGATGACCGCAGACGGCGTGGACACCGCCGAGGGGCTCGAGTCCTGTCACCGGTGTCCGCGTTGCAAACTGGTCGTCGTCATTCCGTGCCTGTGGCCGGAGTGAGCGCCTGCCGCTGCCCCGGCTATTGGCCGGGAGCCCGATACGCCGGTGTCTTCCTGGCGGCGGCGTCGAGATCCTCCACCGTCAGGAGCGGCTTCAATCGCACGGTCACCGCACCGGTCGAGTTGATCATGAGCGAGAGGGCCGCGGCGGCGGATGCGTCCGGGACCTCGATGACCCCCAAAACGTCGGTCTCCCCGAAGGCGTAGTAGAAACACTCGACCGAGCCGCCCACCGATTTGAGGGCCTCGACGAGCGCCTCTCGACGGCTGGTGCCGCCTTCGCGCATGAGGCCCTTGATGCCTTCACCCACGTAGTTCGCTTCAAACAGATACTTACTCATGGTCGTTACCATCCTCTGATTCGCGGGACCTCTGATTCGCGGGACCTCTGATGCGCGGGACGCGGGCACCCGGAGCAACGCCCGAGACCCGCGCGCGATGCCGTCGCTCGGTCCCCGAAGTGGGGCTGCGGCACATGCTAGGCCCGGCTGTTCACCCTGGCAACGGGGCGGCGACCTGGCCTGGGCGGCACTCAGCCCGGTGGTCGAGCCTGTCAAGACCCGGCGAGACGCCCTCCAGGCTAGAGAACAATGCTTCGAAACTAACTGCCCCAACTGGCAGAAATATGTGAAGAACTCTCGACTATGTGTGCTACTTAAGGTATCCTCAGAACATGATGAACCTCGCGTACGACCTCAGGCAGGCAGCGGATGCCGTCGCCCGCCTGGGCTCGTCCAGCGCCGACTACGAGGCCCTGCCCGACGCATCCGTTCTGGCCGGTCAGAGGCAGATCGCGGCGGCCCGCCGGCTGCTCGACACCCGGTCCGCGTGGATGGCCGCGACCATCGCCCGCCGCTCCCGCCCTGAGCTCGGCCACTCCGGCCTCGCGGCGCAGCAGGGCTTCCTCTCGCCCGAAGCGCTGATCCAGAAGGTGACCGGCTCCTCGAAGGGCGATGCGTACAAGCTCGTCGCGGTCGGCACGTTGATGGCCGATGCCGACGCGGCCGAGCGACTCGTCGAGGCGGCGCTGTCGTCGCCCGATGCGGATGCTGCCGAGGTCGCCGAATTCATCGCAAAGGTGCCCTGGCAGGCGCCGATCGCCCGCGCCGTGACCGCCGGCACGTTGTCGGTCGACGCGGCGGAGTCGATCCGCACCGGCCTCGGCCAGATCGACACCGCCGTCACCGCGGAGAAGCTCGGGGCGGCGGTGGTGGAGCTGCTGGCTGAGGTGTCGTCGCAGAACGCCGACCAGGTCTTCAAACGGGCGCGGCGGATGCGCGACCAGCTCGACGAGGCCGGCATCGCCGCCCGCGAGAAGCAGGCCCACGACGACCGATATCTGAAGGTCTACCGGCTCAGCAACGGCAACG
>DATISQ010000206.1:0-7956 GCA_035581905.1 Cryobacterium sp. | reverse complement strand
GCGGGCACGAGCTCTCGTCATGACGATGATGCTCGGCCGCGAAGGCTCGGACCTGGTGCGACAGCTGGCCGGGCAGGTCTCCGGCGCCGGCGTGCCGCGCACCGCCTACTGGGGCGACCTCGTCACGACCAGCATTCCCCGGTCCTTCCTGGGCCCGTTGACCGACCAGCTGAAGAGGAGCTTCATCCGGCAGTTCGTCGCCAAGGGAGGTGCCAGCTTCATCGGCAAGGCTTTGCCGTTCGGCGTGGGCGCCATCATCGGCGGTGCCGGCAACCGCATCCTGGGCAAGCGGGTCGTGCACTCGTCCCGGCTCGCATTCGGACAGCCTCCGGTCGGCTTCCGCGAGGAACTGGACCCGCGGGTGCGGATCGTCGATCTGGAATCGCCGACCCGCCGCATCCCCGGGATCACCCGGCTGTCCCTGACCGGCCTGTCCGGCCGGCTCTCCCCCCGGCGACGGATGCAGGATGCGCCCGTCCCAGCGGGCCCGGCGGGTGGTCCTGCATCCGGCCCCGGCCCCGCTCCTGCACCCGTTCCCGGCCCCGGCCCCGGCCCCGTATGAAGACTCGCGCAGCCTAGAGCTTCTCCACGTCCGTGACCTCGTCCGCCGGGGCGTCGACGGCTGGTTCCGCTGTTTCCAAGCGCACCGCCTGCGGGTGTGCGGCGTCGAACCGCTCCCACTCCTGCATCAGGTGTGCCACGGCGGCGTGGAAACGCTCCGTGGCCACTCCGGGGCCGGTGTCGCCGAAGTAGCGCTCGACCCAGACCTTGAGCCGGTCCTGGGCCTCGCTGTCATGGGTGAGATCGTCAAGCACGCCGAGGATGCTCCCGGCCTGATCGACGTGCAACCACTCGCAGTCGGAGAGGTAGCCGCTCGCGTCGATCTCAGCGTCCGGATCGACGGGACGTGTCACCATCAGGGCCTTGCCCGAGGCCAGGCGGTCGTACACCATCGCCGAGATGTCGACGATCGCGACATCCGCTGCCGAGAGCTGCCAGCCCAGGTCGGGGCTCGCGTCGTAAATGTGCCGGGCGGAGGGATCCCGCGCGTTGGCCGTCGCGATGGCCGCGATGATGGCCTTGTTCGCCGCGCCGTACTCGCTGCTCACCACGCCGCTGCGGGGGTGCGGGCGGTAGATCACCCGGTGTCGGCCCGAGGCCAGCAGCGCCGTCACGAGGGCGACCCCGTGGGTCGCGATCGAGCCATAGGCGGCGGCCGGCCGGTCTCCCTCCCAGGTCGGAGCGTAGAGGATGACCTGACGCTCGTCCGGGGCGAACGGCGTCGTGCCGGAGTAATAGTCGGCCTGGGGGCGACCGATCTTGATGGCGCGCTTGTCGAAGTCGTAATCCCAGAGCACCTTGTCGAGGCGGGCGAGCGCAGCGTCGCCGGCGACGAAGGCGTAGTCGTAGGCCTTGATCTGGTTCGTGACCATATACATCTTGTCGCTCTCACCGTGGTTGATGAAAACGTGCCAGCGGCGCCCGTAGCGCATCATCTGGAAGTTGCGGGTGTTCTGGTTCACGTAGAAGACGATCCGAATGTCCTGCTCGGCCAGCACGCGCTCCAGGTCCACGACCCGGCGAACGTAGGCGACCGGAATCGGCGATTCATCGATCAGCGGCAGCGCGCCTGCCCCGCTGCGGCTCAGCACAAGAACGGGCCAGGTCTCGGCGAGTTTCGCGAGCGGCTTGTACCACTGGCGCATCTGGTAGAGATTGACGCCGCTGTCGGCGAAGTACACCGCGATCTTGAAGTGTTGCAGGGGCAGGGGCTGCCGAGTGGACAGCCGCCCGTTCAGCAGGCGTTGCGCTTTGCGCGACGCCGTGACATCCCTGACCAGCTTGAATCCAAGCCTGACGTCTCGTTTTATACCCACGCCACAAGAGTACCGACGATGCCGCCCACCCGAACGCCCCTGGCCCCCGAATGGGTTCCTCGCGACGGAATCGTCAGACGACGGGCGGCCGCCCGGCCCGCGTCATCCGCCACACCGTGCGGGCCTTGAGCGGACGCCGCTCCCCCGGATCGGTTGTCCATCCCTCGCGGAACCCGGCGAGCCAGGCGCGCAGCGCACTCGGATTGCGGGCCCAGCGCAGCAGCTGGATCAGCAGCCAGGACCCGGCGTAGACGGGCACGAGCAGGGCGGGGAGGTTGCGGCGGGCCAGCCAGACCCGATTGCGGGCATTCAGGCGGTAGTAGTCGGCGTGCCGGGTGGGCGCGATCACGGGATGATTCGCTTCCAGATCCCCCGCGTACCAGGCGCGGAGCCCCAGGTCCCAGACGCGCCAGGCCAGCTCGATGCCCTCATGGGCGTAGAAGAATGGTTCGGCCCAGCCTCCGGTGGCGTCGAACGCTGCCCGGGGCAGCAGCACGGCGCCCTCCCAGACCGAGAAGACGTTGCTGGAGTGCGTGGCTTCGCCTTTGCGGATGCGCGGGATCCAGCGTCGCGGAGACACGATCCCGGCCGGGTCGACCACCCGGGGCTGCAGCAGGCCGATGGTTGGGTCCGCCCGCAGCACGGCGACGGCATCACGCAGGAAATGCGGGTCCGGGATGCTGGCGTCATCGTCCAGGAAGAAGAGGAAGTCGCCCGTGACGCGGGAGACGCCGCGGTTGCGGCCGGCCGGAATGCCCAGGTTCTCGGGCAGGCCGAGGGTCTTCACCTCGGCCGGCAACCCGGTTGGCTGCCAACCGTTGCCCACGCACACGATGTCCAGGAGGACATCCTGCTGGGCCAGCAGGCTGCGGATGCCGCGGGCAAGGTCGTCGGGACGGGTGCCCTGGGTCAGCAGCACGACCCCCACGGTCGGCGGGGCAAGGCTGACCGGTGAAGTGTCAGGACCGGACACGTTTGGACGCCATGATGGCCACGAAGTGGCCCACCAGCGAGAGGAAAGCCAGCGGTACGAGCGCGACCAGCACGAACCGGTCGACCGTCGGCTGGCCGAGGAAGCTGCCCACAATCGCGGCGACGAAGATCAGCATGGTCATTTCGACCGAGTGGTACAGCCGGTGGAACGGGAGGAACCGGGCCAGGCGCCGGGCGCGGGCGATGAAGCTCGAGGTCGGGGTCTGCTCGTGCTTGCGGTCGGCGAGTTTGGTCATGCCGGCGTTCGCGCGGGCGACGTGCACCATGTCGTTGAGCGCCTTGTTCAGCACGATGATCAGGGCGAGCAGGAGTGCGAGCGAGGTCCACAGGAAGTCGGCCGGGGCCTCGAACGGGTAGAAGGCGCATCGGATCCCGAACGCGATCGGGATGAGAGCCTCGGTCGTGTAGTGCCCGACCTTGTCGAGGAACACACCCGCCGGGGAGGACTGCCGGCGCCAGCGGGCGACCTCGCCGTCGGAGCAGTCGACCAGCATCTGCAGCTGCCCCAGCAGGAGCGCGAGCAGGGCACCCCAGATGCCGGGAATGAGCAGGGCGGCAGCCGTGGACCAGCCGACCAGGATCATCAAGCCGGTGACACCATTCGCCGAGATGCGGGTCTTCAGCAGCATCCAGGTCAGGTACGGGGAGATGTCGCGCAGGTAGAGGGACGCCGTCCAGTGTTCGGCGTTCGCTCGCAGCCGCACTTCCGGCGGCTGGGCCACCCGGCGCAGCTCGTCGAGTGAGGAGGGTCGAGTCGCCGCGGGATTCGCTGACGTCATTGGTGCCTTCCGGTATGGGCCGTGATGTTTGTGGTGAGTTTCAGATACCCGAGCAGGAAGCCGATCCCCCAGCAGAAGTGGATGCAGGGCAAGACTACGAGAAACCACAGCCCGGCACGAAACCCGTCCGGCCGGGTCACCAGGACCGTGGCCAGGGCCACGAGGAGCAGATAGGCCGCGGGAATCAGGAACCCGAGCAGTAGCCACGGGGTAGCCCCGGTCAGGAGCTGCACCAGACCGGCCAGCCCGGCCAGTGTCCCGATCAGGACGCCGAGGACCATGACGGGCGGGGCGAAATAACGGATGCCGTTGTCCTCGGGATACCGGCGGGCGAGTTCCCCGCGCCAGAGTCCGGTGGACACCATCTGCCGGGCCAGGCGGGCCAGGCTCGGCCGGGGCCGGTAGACGACCCGGAGCCTGGGCGTGAACCAGACTGTGCCGCCCTGGTCTCGCAGTCGGCGGTTGAGTTCCCAGTCCTGACCTCGCTTGATGCCCTCGTCGAAGAGGCCCACGCGCACGATGCTGTCCATCCGGAAGCAGCCCAGGTAGACGGTTTCCGCCGGGCCGTCCGGGCCGCCGATGTGCAGGGGCGTGCCGCCGAGACCGATCTTCGTGCCGTAAGCGCGGGCGACGGCCTTCTGGAACGGGCTCTCGCCCTGGGCGTCCATGACACCGCCGACATTGTCGGCCCCGGTGCGCTCGAGGGTTTCCACCGCGATGCGGGCGTAGTCAGTCGGCAGCACCGAGTGGGCGTCGACGCGGATGACGACCGGGTATTGCGAGGCGCGGATGGCAATGTTCAGGCCTGCCGGAGTGGAGCCGATCGCGTTCTCGACGACACGGATGCGCGGATCGACAGCGGCCATCTCTTCAACCAGTTCGGTCGTGCCGTCGATGCTCGGACCGAGGGCCAGGGTGACCTCGAAGGGCCCCTCGTAGTCCTGGCCGAGCAGGCTGGTCACGGCGGCGCGCACATGTGACACGTCATTCAGCACCGGCATCACGTAGGAAACCCCGAGCAGGGATTTGTCTCCGGAAGAGGAATCCTGGCTGGTCATAGTTCCATTCTTCTGGCGGGAGGTTAGAGCCTATCAGCCGCGTCTTTCCGGCCAGTCTCGGTGCGGCATACGACAGCTGCGCCGCCGGTGATCCACCGGCGGCGCAGCTGTCGTTCTCGGGAAGGAGCGAGTGGTCAGAGGGAGAGTTCGCCGAGGGTGACGGAGACCGTGACCGCTTTGCCGTCGCGCACGTAGGTCAGGTCGGCCGTTTCGCCGGCCGCGAGAGCGCGCACCTGGGCGGTGAGGTCGTTCGCGTCGGTGATGGGCAGATCGTTGAGGTTGGTGACGATGTCACCTTCCCGGAGGCCGGCCTTTTCCGCCGCCCCGCCCGGGGACACCTCGCTGATCAGGGCGCCGACGGTGGTGCTCTCCGGGTTGCCGGCCGCACTGGTGACGCTGGCGCCGAGCAGACCGTGGCTGGCCGTGCCGGTGGCGATCAGTTCGTCGGAGATGCGCTTGGCCAGGTTCGACGGGATCGAGAAGCCGACGCCGATGCTGCCGGCCGCCGCCGAGTCACCGCCCGCGCTGGCGATGGCGACGTTGATGCCGATCAGCTCGCCCTTGGAATTGAGCAGGGCTCCGCCGGAGTTGCCGGGGTTGATCGCGGCATCCGTCTGGATGACCGAGAGCGAGATGCTGCCGGTGGAGGGCGCCTGAGCCTGGCCGCCCTTCTGGTCGGGAAGGTCGAAGAAGAACGGGCTCTGGTCCTCGTCGGGCGCGGAGTTGTCGGGAGTCGACGGCGCGGCCGAGGAGGCGATGGAGATGCTGCGGTTCAAGGCACTGACGATGCCGTCGGTGACGCTGCCGGAGAGGCCGAGCGGTGCGCCGATTGCGATGGCCGTGTCGCCGACGTTGAGCTTGCCGGAATCGGCCCAGTTGATCGGCGTCAGGCCGCTCGCACCTTCGAGCTTGATCACGGCGAGGTCGGAAATCGGGTCGGTGCCGACGATGGTGGCGGTGTACAGCTTGCCGTCGCTGGCGGTGACCTGGATGGTGGCGTCGGCGGCGGCGCCGTCGAGGGTGACGACGTGCGTGTTCGTCAGAATGTAGCCGTCTTCGCTCAGAATGACGCCGGAACCGGTCCCTCCGGAGCTGCCGTCGGCGGCGGCGATGGTGACCACGCTGGGCGTGGCCTTTGCGGCGACCGCCGTGATCTGGTTGACGCTGTCGGTGTTGTTGACCACGACCGTGCTGGGGCCTTCGGCCTGGCTGGCCGGGACACTGCTGGTCTGGTTGGTGAGCACGAACGCCGTCACACCGGCTCCGGATGCTCCGCCGACGAGAGCGCCGATGGCGAGCGCCGCGATCAGGGCGACATTGCCCGAGCGGCGGGGCGCCTTGCGCGGGCCGCCGAGCTGGTCGGTGGCGTAGCCGTTCTGCTGGGCGTAGGACTGAGCCTGCGGGTTCGGCGCGTAGGGAGCCGGTGCGGCGCCCTCGGCGACCGGGCGGCCGAAGGCATCCGTGGCGTAAGAGAGGGTGGGCTGGGCAGCGGTGGGGTGGCCAGCAGTGGGGTGCCCAGCGGTGGGGTGCCCAGCTGTGGCCTGACCGGGTGCCGTCTGGTCAGCGGCTCGCTGCGCCGGCTGCTCGGAGGCGGTGGGACCGTCAACCCTTCCGGGGATGACCTCGGTCGACTGCTGGTCTCCGACAGCGCTGGGGGAAGAGCTGCCCGCGGCGGGCTGCGCCGGGGCCGACGCCTCGCCGGCGGCATTCACTTCGAAGGGGACTGCCTTGTCGGGATCGGGCGTCGTGCCGGGTACCTGCGGGTTGTCGGTCATGATGTGCTCCTTCCAAGCCATTCCACCTTGACTCCTGAACCTGAACGAATGATATGTGCAGGCTGGGAGCATTCAATGTCGACGCCGTGACTTGTTCGGGACCGGGTCGATCCCCTCGGTCAGCAGCCCGGGCCAGCGGGATTCGCCGTGCACTCCCGATTGACGAGGACCGTCTGGGCATCTCGGACGATCACGACCAGCGGGCTGGCCGAAACCGCCAGAGTACCCTCCACCGCACGCCAGGCAAGCCCCGCGAATCGGTATTCGGCCGAGTACACCACCGCGGCGACGACGAGGTAGCTCCCCGATTCGACGAACGCGTGACTGGTCGCGGTATCGGAGAATTCCGGTTGGCCCAGCGCCGCCCAGGTGGCGCCGCCCGAACCCGTACTCGCCTGGGCACCATCGCCGTAGGTCCAGTGGTAGCCGACCGGGGTGAAACGCACCTCCGCCGGATATCCCAGCAGCACACCCGTCCGGGCGTGCACGGATGCCGACGCGATGAAGTTGGCGGGCAATCCCGCCAGGCTCCAGCCCCGCGGTTCCATCGTCTGGGTGGGCGCCGCGGGCTGGAAGTTGACCAGGTCACTGACCCGCACCACGAGGTTCGGATCGCACGGCGATCCCGGGATGCAGTTGACGGTGTAGTCGTCGCGCACGAACGCCAGCGGATCGACAACAGGTGCCGCACCCGGTCCACCGCCGTTGCCGCTCCCGTCCGCCCCGGATTCCGCTCCGCCACCGTCCCCGGTCCCGGAGCCCTGTCCCCCGCCGCCGGTCTCGTACCCCGCAGACAGATCCACCCCACCGTTGTTTATGTTTCCCGACGGTTCTGGTGGCGAACAAAGACCAGCCCGCAATTCCCCTTGGGAGCATTGGACGGTTCCTGCGCTAGCGGATTCCATGATTCCTGAAATCAGGGACAGGGCGAGTAGGGCACCCGAAATCCCTAACAGTAGTTTTTGCCGGTCCATGACTCACTCGATGTGATAACTAGGTCTTTGGAAGCCACCCTCGAATTGTGTAAGCTAACCTGGATCGGAAATCTATCGACGCGATCATCAGGGACAACGGAGACATCTGCCGTGTTAACCACGTCCACTCCAGTCACATCAGAACAGAGGTATGCGTTCACCACGGCGCTGCCGCGGCCATCATCATCGATGGACTGCAATTTCAGGGAGTCGAAAGAAGTCGTCCCGATCGATCTGTAGCCATTACTGAAGTAGAGGCTCGCGGAATCAGTTTCAGCCCTAAGGGCTTCACCTGCAGCTACATCCGCAAGCTCACTCATATCGTTCCCACTATCGGCGAGAACGGCGTCAATGGCAGCGAGGTAGGCCGCGTAGGCCTCCGTGGCCGCAGCGAGGGCCTCCTCGTCGGAGGCGAAGACGGGGGCATCCGTCGGCACGGACGTCGGTGACGCGCGGGGCGCCGGGTCGGGCGTGCACCCGGTCAGCGACAGCGAGCCGAG
>DATISQ010000205.1:0-1661 GCA_035581905.1 Cryobacterium sp. | reverse complement strand
CGAACTGACACAATTGGGGCTATGGCAACACCAGTGACCCCTCCCCGCGGCATGCGCGACTTCCTCCCCGCCGACAAGGCGTCCCGGGAGCACGCGCTGGCCGTGATCCGGCGGAGTTTCGCCGCGCACGGCTTCGACGAGATCGAGACCCCGGTGATGGAGGACGCGGCCCGGCTGCACTCCGGGCTCGGCGGCGACAACGAGAAACTCGCCTTCGCCGTGATGAAGCGTGGGCTGAAGCCCGCGGATGCCGCGGCGGCCGCCGAATCCGGCGACCTGCTCGCCCTGGCCGACCTGGGTCTCCGGTTCGACCTCACCGTGCCGCTGGCCCGGTTCTATGCCACCCACCGGGCGGAACTGCCGACGGTGTTCCGGTCGATCCAGATCGCGCCGGTGTGGCGGGCGGAGCGCCCGCAGAAGGGCCGCTACCGCCAGTTCGTGCAGTGTGACATCGACATCATCGGCGAGTCCGGCCTGCTCGCCGAGATCGAGCTGATCACGGCGACCGCCGCCGCGCTGGATGCCCTCGGCCTGACCGGGTGCTCCATCCGCATCAACGACCGGCGCATCCTGACCGCCTTGCTCGCGCACTGGAACGTCGCGCCCGAGCTGAACGAACGCGCGCTGATCGTCATCGACAAACTCGACAAGATCGGCGTCGACGGGGTCGTCACCGAGCTGGCCGGCCTGGGCATCCCCACCGCGGGCGTCGCCGAGACTCTGACCGCCATCGCCGACGCCGGCTGGACGGCCGCCGAGTCGACGCCGCCGGCCTGGCTCGACCCGGACGCCTACGCCGACCTGCTCGCGCTCCGCGCCGCGATGCCCGACGTGCGGCTCGTGTTCGACCCGACCCTCGTGCGCGGGATGGGGTACTACACCGGCACCATCTTCGAGATCTCGCACCCGGATCTCGGGTACTCCCTCGGCGGCGGCGGCCGGTACGACGGGATGATCGGGCGGTTCCTCGGTACCGACGTGCCGGCCTGCGGGTTCTCGATCGGCTTCGAACGCATCGTCGACCTGCTGGGTGTGGATTCGGCCTCGGCCGAGAACGCCGTCGTGCTGGTGCACGACAAGGGAACAGATCCGGCCCGGCTCGTGGCGCTCAAGCGAACACTGGTCGAACAGGGCCTCCGGGTGCGCCTCGAACAGCGCACCAAGAACGTCAAGGCGCTGCTGGAACGCGCGGCCGGAGCCGGTTACGGGCGTTACGCGTTCGTCGGTGCAGAAACCCTCGGCGCGGCCGACCTCGATTTCCGTCCCCTCGGCGGCTGAGGCCAGTCGCTAGACTGTTATGGGATTGGAACACGACGCGGTCTTCCTCGATCCCACCGGACCACCACCCACCAATTAAAAAATATAGGAAACAGGAGATAGCTGTGGCTCTCATTGAGGCAGTAGTAGCACGCGAGATTCTTGACTCCAGAGGCAACCCGACCGTCGAGGTCGAGGTATTGCTTGATGACGGTTCGGTCAGCCGCGCCGCCGTTCCGTCCGGCGCATCCACCGGTGCGTTTGAGGCTTACGAGCTTCACGACGGCGACAAGTCACGTTATTTGGGCAAGGGCGTCCTGAAGGCCGTTGACGCCGTCATCGACGAGCTCGGCCCGGCAGTCGAGGACCTCGACGCCGCAGACCAGCGCATCATCGACGCCGTC
>DATISQ010000204.1:0-2711 GCA_035581905.1 Cryobacterium sp. | reverse complement strand
CCTGCTCGACGAGGGCATCGATCTCGCTTCAGGAGGACAACCATGACCGATCGACCGACCGAGCTGATCACCGGCATCCGGGAACTGACCACCCAGACGGATGGCGCCCCGCGCCTCACCGACGCCGCCCTCGTGATCGAGGACGGCCGCATCGCGTGGATCGGCCCGGCGTCCGCGGCGCCGGCGGCCGATCTCCGCACGGATGTCGGCGGCCGGGCCGCCCTGCCCGGCTGGGTCGACAGCCACACCCACCTGGTGTTCGCGGGCGACCGGGCGGCGGAATTCGAAGCCCGGATGGGCGGGCAGCCCTACGCGGCGGGTGGGATCCTCACCACCGTGGCCGCCACTCGGGCCGCGACCGAGGCGCAGCTCACGGCGCGGGCCGCCCGGCTGCGCCGGGAGGCGGAGGCGCAGGGCACCACGTTCCTCGAGAGCAAAACCGGCTACGGCCTCGACCTGGCGACCGAGGCCCGGTCGGCGCGGGTGGCGGCATCCGTCGCCGATATCGTCACATTCCTCGGCGCGCATATAGTGCCGCCGGGTCTGGACCGGCGCGACTACCTCGACCTGGTGACCGGGCCGATGCTGGCCGCCGTGGCGCCACACGCGCAGTTCATCGACGCGTTCTGCGAGGAGGGCGCGTTCGATGTTGAGGAGAGCCGCGAGGTGCTGTTGGCCGGCCGCGCCGCCGGGCTCGGCCTGCGGCTGCACGGCAACCAGCTGGGATTCAGCGGCGGGGTGCGGCTCGCGGTGGAGCTCGGCGCTGCGAGCGTCGACCACTGCAATCACCTGGAGCCGGCGGACCTCGACGCCCTCGCCGCCTCGTCCACCGTGGCCACCCTGCTGCCGGCCTGCGACCTGTCCACGCGGCAGCCGTTCCCGCCGGCCCGGCGGTTGCTCGACGCCGGTGCGAGCATCGCCCTGGCCACCAACTGCAATCCGGGCAGCTCCTATACGACGTCGATGGCGTTCTGCGTGGCCACGGCGGTGCTGCAGATGGGTCTGACGCTCGAGGAGGCGGTGTGGGCGGCGACCCGCGGCGGCGCCCGAGCTCTGGGCCGCGACACGGGTTCGGACGCGGTCGGAGCCCTGCGCGTCGGCGGGCGGGCCGACCTGCAGGTGCTCGACGCGCCATCCGTCGCCCATCTCGCCTACCGCCCCGGCGTGCCGCTGACCTGGGCGGTCTGGCGGCAGGGCGTGCGGGCCGACGTGGGTCGCAGCCCGGCGCCCCTCGCCCCAACCCCTCGTGCATAACTCCTGCAAATCGCTCAGCTGCTGGCCGGTCTCCCCCGGAATTCCGCGGATGTCCGGCGCGGGCCACAGATATTGCAGGAGTTACGCACGGGATCCGCTGGCGGGCGGCCGAAAGCCCGCCTGACTGTGGCTAACTCAGGAGAATGGCCGGCTTCGCCACCGGGCACCCCGGGAGTCCGCGGTTCCACCAGCCGATCTGGACCGAGGAGATCTCGGATGGCATCCTGCCCGGCGAATCGGCGCCCGCCGTGCTCGGCCCGAAACACCAAACGGCAGTAGCGCGGACCCGGCTTTAGAATGATCAGGTGGAGCATTCCCGAATTCCCCGCCCGACCGGCCGAAGCGGCCAGCCGGGAACGGTCGCCTGATGGACGTTTACACCCTGTTGAACCTGGGGCTCGTGCTGCTGTTCGTGCTCATCGGCGGCGTGTTCGCCGCGACCGAGATCGCGCTGGTGTCGCTGCGCACGAGCCAGCTGCACGCGCTGGAACGGGAGGGCAGGCGCGGTGCGACAGTGGCCCGCCTGGCACGGGACCCGAACCGGTTTCTGGCGGCGGTGCAGATCGGCGTCACCGTCGCGGGATTCTTGTCCGCCGCCTACGGCGCATCCACCCTGGCACCCGACATCGCCCCGCTGCTGGAGGCGCTCGGGCTTTCGCAAGGGGCCGCCGACACGGTCGCCCTGATCGGGATGACGTTCGTCGTCGCCTACCTCTCCCTGGTGCTGGGGGAACTCGTGCCGAAGCGATTCGCACTGCAGAAAGCCAGCAGCTACGCGCTCACGCTCGCACCGCCACTCCAGGTCTTCGCAACCCTGATGCGCCCCGTGATCTGGCTGCTGTCCGTGTCCACGAACGCCGTCGTGCGGCTTCTGGGCGGAGACCCGCACGCCCGGAGTGAGCTCATGACCGATGAGGAGCTGCGCGATCTCGTCGACGCGCACGAGGGCCTCACGATCGAGGAACGGCACATCCTGAGCGAAGTGCTCGACGTCACCAATCGCCTGGTCAAGGAGGTGATGCGCCATCGCGGGGACGTCAACTTCCTGATCGGCACCCAGTCGATCCCCGCCGCCCTGGAGGAGATCCGCTCGCTGCCCCACTCGCGTTACCCGGTGATCGGCCGCTCCGTCGACGAGGTGCTGGGCTTCGTGCACGTGCGCGATCTCCTGGACCCCGACGCCCACCCTGGTGCGACGACGGTCGCCGAGGTGGCGCGGTCGATTGTCTTCCTGCCCGGAACCAATCGCATCCTGCCGGCCATGACCCAGCTGCGCCGCGCCGGTGTGCACATCGCCATCGTCGTCGACGAATACGGCGGCACCGACGGCATCGTCACGCTCGAGGACCTCGTCGAGGAGCTCGTCGGTGAGATCCACGACGAGTACGACCTGCCGGCCCGGGAACATCCTGTCGCCGAGTTCGGTCATGCCCGGCTGGCCGATGGCGACCTGAACA
>DATISQ010000203.1:0-4435 GCA_035581905.1 Cryobacterium sp. | reverse complement strand
GACGCCATGGTCTGGCCGATGGTGCCGCAAGGCGTCAGCAACAGCTACGTGCAGTACGCCAAAGAGCACGCACCGACCTGGGAAGAGGAATAACCCGTGAGCACGCACGTTCTGAGCCTCCTCGTCGAGGACAAGCCCGGCCTGCTCACGCGGGTCGCCGGCCTCTTCGCCCGCCGCGGCTTCAACATCGAAAGCCTCGCGGTCGGTCACACCGAGGTCCCGGGCCTCTCCCGCATCACGATCCTCGTCGACGTCGAAGACGCTCCGCTGGAACAGGTGACCAAGCAGCTGAACAAGCTGATCAACGTCATCAAGATCGTCGAACTCGACCCGGCACAGTCGGTGCAGCGCGAACACCTGCTGGTGAAGGTGCGCGCCGACAACACCACCCGGTCGATGGTGCTCGAAGCCGTGACCCTGTTCCGGGCCCGCGTGGTCGACGTGTCCGTCGACGCCGTCGTGATCGAGGTCACCGGTGACTCCGGCAAGACGCAGGCTCTGCTGCGCGTACTCGAGCCCTACGGGATCAAGGAAATCGCCCAGTCCGGTCTGCTCGCCATCGGCCGCGGGTCGAAATCGATCAGCGAGCGCGCACTCAAAAACTAACCGGTCTCGACCAGCTCGACCACCGGGATCCCGGTTGTCGAGCTTGTCGAGACACGACCACCGACAAGCTCTAATCCGTCAACAAAAAGGAGAACATTCACTCGTGTCTGAGATTTACTACGACAAAGACGCCGACCTGTCGATCATCCAGGGCAAGAAGGTGGCCGTCATCGGCTACGGCTCGCAGGGTCACGCCCACGCTCAGAACCTGCGCGACTCGGGTGTGGAGGTCGTCATCGGCCTCAAGGAAGGCTCGAAGTCCAAGGCCAAGGCCGAAGAAGCCGGCTTCACCGTTCTCAGCACCGCCGAGGCATCCGCCTGGGCCGACGTCATTGTCATCCTGGCGCCCGACCAGGTGCAGCGTCACCTGTTCGCCGACGACGTGCTGCCGAACCTCGCCGAGGGCAAGGCCCTCGTCTTCGGACACGGCTTCAACATCCGTTTCGGCTACATCAAGGCTCCCGAGGGCATCGACGTCGTCATGGTCGCCCCCAAGGGGCCCGGCCACACCGTGCGCCGCGAGTACGAGGCCGGCCGCGGCGTTCCCGTGATCGTCGCCGTGGAGAAGGACGCATCGGGCGCCGCCTGGCCGCTCACCCTCAGCTACGCCAAGGCGATCGGTGGCCTGCGCGCCGCCGGCATCAAGACCACCTTCACCGAAGAGACCGAAACCGACCTGTTCGGTGAGCAGGCCGTGCTCTGCGGTGGCGCGTCACAGCTGATCCAGTACGGCTTCGAGGTTCTCACCGAGGCCGGCTACCAGCCGCAGGTCGCCTACTTCGAGGTGCTGCACGAGCTCAAGCTCATCGTCGACCTGATGTGGGAGGGCGGTATCGCCAAGCAGCGTTGGAGCGTCTCCGACACCGCCGAGTACGGCGACTACGTCTCCGGCCCGCGCGTCATCGACGCCCACGTCAAGGAGAACATGAAGGCCGTTCTCGCCGATATCCAGAACGGCGCCTTCGCGGCCCGCTTCATCGGAGACCAGGACGCCGGAGCACCCGAGTTCCTCGCGCTTCGCAAGAAGGGCGAAGAGCACCCGATCGAAGCCACCGGCCGCGAGCTGCGCAAGCTGTTCGCCTGGAACGCCTCCGCCGACGACGACTACATCGACGGCGAAGCCGCGCGCTAACACCCAAGCGCGCATCGACAGCGGGGCCAATCCACTCGGTTGGCCCCGCTGCCGCGTTAAAAACGCTGGTGCCCGCCGGGACGCGTCCGGGGGCTTGCCGAGGCCGGTGCAGGTGTTTAGCATTGCTCCCAGCGGATGAACCCGGCCGCCTTCACCACTTCCCGCGCGGCCAGCAGGCAGCGACGACGGCAAGCGCAGGTGACTCAAATGGGCAAGCAGAGGACACGACAGCAGGGCGGGGTTCCTCACTCCTTCGACGAGGTGAACGTCCTGCAGAGGCGTATCTCCGGTCACGTGATCACGGCCGGCGATTCCGGCTACGACGAGGCCAGACGAGTCTGGAACGGCATGATCGACCGGCACCCGGTCGCTATCGTGCGGGCTGCCACGGTGGCCGACATCGGTCCGGTGGTTCAGTTCGCCCGCACCCGCGGTCTGCCGCTGGCGGTGCGGGGCGGCGGCCACAACGTGGCCGGCAACGGCACGGTCGACGCGGGGCTCGTGCTCGATCTGGGCGGGCTGACCGCGGTCGAGGTGAATGAGCGCACCCACACCGTGCGCGCCCAGCCCGGGGCCACCCTCGCCGACATCGACCGGGCCACCGAACCGTTCGGGCTCGCGGTGCCGGTCGGCGTCGTCTCCGGCACCGGGGCGGCCGGCCTCACTCTGGGCGGCGGGGTCGGCTGGCTGAGCCGCGCCCACGGCCTCACCGTCGACAATCTGGTCGCGGCCGAGGTCGTGACGGCGGCGGGGGAGATCGTGACGGCGAGCGACACCGAGAACGTCGAGCTGCTCTGGGGGCTGCGCGGCGGGGGCGGAAACTTCGGCGTGGTGTCCGCATTCGTCTTCCAGGCGCATCCGTTGCCCGCCGAGGTGCTTTCCGGCAACCTCGTCTACGGCCGGGACCGCTGGCCCGAGGCACTCCGCGCCTTCGAGGTCTGGACCCGCGACCTTCCGGACGAGCTGACCTCGATCATCAGCTTCATGGTGCCGCCGCCCAACTGGAAGCTGGGGGACGACCCGCTGATGCTGCTCGGCTTCGCCTGGGCCTCACCCGACATCGAGGCCGGCGAGAAGATCGTGGACCGACTGCGCCGGGCCGCGCCGCCCGATGCCGAGGTGGTCGAAACGGCCCGCTGGACGACCTGGCAATCCGCCGCGGACGAGCTGTTCCCCAAGGGCGTGCGCGGGTACTGGAAGAACACCTCCTTCGACCGTCTCGACGACGACGTGATCGAGATCATCGCGCGCCGGGCGGCCGAACAGACCTGGCGGGGGACGGGATTCGACATCCACCACCTGGGCGGCGCGGTCGCGCGGGTCGACGAGGACGCCACCCCGTTCCCGAACCGGGCGGCACGGTTCTGGCTGAACATCTACGGTTTCTGGCCCGATGCCGCCGACGACGCGGCTCGGATCACGTTCGTGCGGGCCTTCGCCGCCGAGATGGAGGCCTTCGCCTCGGGCGGCCAGTACGTGAACTTCCTCGGGGCGGAACCGGATCTGGACCCGGCGACGGCAGCCCTGGCCGTCTTCGGGGCCGCGAAACTCGAGCGGCTCAGCAGGCTCAAGCGCACCTGGGACCCGGACAACGTCTTCCGCCTGAACCACAACATCCCGCCGACCCTGCCGCGGGCGTTCCAGTGAGCGTGGTCGGTCAGGTGAGCGCCGTGCAACGGCGGCGGATGTAGTCGGCGACCGTCGCCGGCGTGAAACAGGCCACATGGCCGGCGCCCGGCAGGCCATCGGGCTGCCGGGGATCGCTCGTGCCCGGCCGGCGGCGCAGGCGGGTCAGCTCCGCCGCGATCTCCCGAAAGACCGGCGGCGACTCGGTGCCCGCGGAGAACCGGATGTCGGCGCGGGAGGCGGCGAGCGCGCCGGGCTGAACGGTCTCCATGGTGCGCGGCAGGTCGTCCCGGATGAAGTTCTCGGCCAGGGCGGCACCGCGCTCGGCGTACCACTCGAGGCCTGCCGGCGCGTCGAGCAGGCCCGGAGTGGCCTGCGCTGACGCCGCCCGCGCTGACGCCGCCCGCGACACCAACGACATCGCGCCCTCCCAGTCGCCCGGGTGGGCAGCCAGGTGCTCCCGCACCGCGTCGTTCACCCGGTCCAGCAGGGCGACCCCTGCCGGTGTGTGCCGGAAATACCCCGGCTCGAAGACGAGGACCTGGCGCACGAGCGACGGATGCCGCAGCGCGAGCTGCAGCGCCACGATCCCGCCGGCGCTCGCACCGAAGACCGCGGCGGGGGCGAGGCCCAGCACCTGCAGCAGCGCCGCGGCGTCGTCGGCGTGCCGGGCCGAATCACACGGCCAGGCCTCGCGGCCGCTCCGCAGGGTGCCGCGGGGATCCCACGTCACCACGGTGAAACCGGTCAGGCGCTCGGCGATCGGCCGGAACATCTCGGCGTCGTCGCTGGCGGCACCGATGATGAGCACCGGTGGACCGGCGCCGCGCACCTCGGCGTACAGCCGGCATCCGTTCACGTCGTACCACCCGATGCGCGGCTCTTCCGCACCGGGAAGGGCGAAGGGATTGCCGCGGGACTCTCCATCCGTCATGAAAAAAGTCTACGGGAGTACCGTGTTCGTCGTCGGGTGAGCACCCGATTCGTCGACGAAGGAGTCCCCCATGAAGGCACTGGTGTATCACGGTCCCGGCAAGAAGGCGTGGGAAGAGGTGCCCGACCCGACGATCA
>DATISQ010000202.1:0-7722 GCA_035581905.1 Cryobacterium sp. | reverse complement strand
CGGCGAAGTTGCTGCTGCCGGCGTAGAGGATCTTGCCCTGCGCGACGGCCGTCTCCATCGCCTGCCAGATCTCGTCCCACGGGGTGTTCCGGTCAATGTGGTGGAACTGGTAGACGTCGATGTAGTCCGTCTGCAACCGGGAGAGGCTGGCGTCGAGCGCGCGCCTGATGTTGAGTGCGGAGAGCTTGCCTTCGTTCGGCAACCCGCTCATGTCACCGTAGAGCTTGGTCGCGAGCACGGTTCCCTCACGGCGCGCACCGCCCTGGGCGAACCAATTGCCGATGATCTTCTCGGTGCCGCCCTTGCCGGCGCTGTCGCCGTAAACGTTCGCAGTGTCGAGGTAGTTGATTCCGTGGCCGCGGGCCGAGTCCATGATCAAGTGGGCCTCGGCTTCCGGGGTCCACTGGCCGAAGTTCATGGTGCCGAGGCAGAGGCGCGATACCTCGAGGCCGGAGCGGCCGAGCTGTGTGTAGTCCATGGTCCCAAGCATCCTCCCGCGACGAGCGGCCTGTCCAACCGGGGGGTGGGCGCGGTCGCCGGCGCACGATCTCCCAATCCCGGGAGGGACAACGGCAATTGAGACTCTCTCAGCGTGCTCGCGGAACGACCACTTACAGTTCAGGGGTGAATCAGATCCGCAGCACCGCCAGATGAGCCACCAGACCGTCCCTGAACCGCCCCGCCCCAAAAAGCACCGCGAAACCAGCCTCTCCCGCGTCCCCGTCTGGGCCTGGCGCGCACTGATGCACCGGGTCTCGGCCGGCGAGCTGCACAAGTTCAACGCCGAACCCATCGACGCCGTCGAGTACCACTTCGACCTCGACTACGCGGGTGACGGCATCCCTGACCATCGCCTCGATGTGCTGGTGCCGCACGAGGCGCCCGGGCCGCTGCCGGTCTACGTGTATTTCCACGGTGGCGGCTGGACCTCGGGCGACAAGGCGCCGCTGACGAAGTACGCGGCCAGCCAGGCGGTCGACGGCATGGTTGTCGTCAACGCGAACTACCGGATGGCGACGCGTTTCCAGCTGAGGCACATGCTCGACGACGGCAACGAGGTGCTGCGCTGGGTGGCCGGCCACATCGCGGAGTTCGGCGGGGATCCCCGCCGGATCGTGCTCGGCGGGGATTCCGCCGGCGGCCACCTCGCGGCGCTTCTGGCCGCGTCGGCGTTCGACCTGGAGCGGGCCACCTACGCCGACATCCGTCCGCAGGTGGCGCGCGAAGACCTGCGAGGCCTGGTGCAGCACTGCAGCATCGCCGACATCTCGGTGATGTTCGAGCGCGGATTCGTGCTGAGCCTCAATTTTCTGCGGATCCTGCTGCCCGAGCGCGGACGCGGGGTCGTGCTGCGCACCGCCGCCCGGTTCATGTCCCCGATCGAGTGGCTCGACAGCGGGTTCCCGCCGGTGTTCGTGACCACCTCGGAGCGCGACTACTTCTACCGGGCGAACCTCAACTTCATCGCCGCGCTGCGCCGCCGCTCCATTCAGGTCGACACGCTGATCTACGACCGGAAGCAGGCCAACACGCGCCACACCTGGCAGCAGGATGCCGCGCATCCGGAGTCGCAAGAGGTCTACCGCCGGCTGGGCGACTTCGTGCGCCGTGTCGCCGGGGTGCCGGCTGCCGTCGCTGCGGTTGCTGCCGCCGCCGCGGAGCGGCCCGTGGCTCTGCCCGCCGTCGGTACGTAATCGAGGAGATTCTGGCGAAACACCGGTTTTGACGCCTGGCTGAGCGGCGTGTTGCGAGAATCTCCGAGTTAGCGAGCGCGGCAGCCACGGATGCCCCGGCGCAGGCTGCGGGTTCGGATCCCCGGGTCACCGGGCCTCGGCAGGCTCGACCACCGGACGGGAACCTCCGAGTGTCGGCGGGCAGGGTCAGGTCTGGGCGCCCGTGGCGGCGAGCACGCCGCCGAGGCCGATCATCATGACGCCGCCGCTGGCGGAGAGGTGCTCCATGCGGCGGGGCGACGAAGCGAACCAATCGCGTGCCGATCCGGCCGCGAGGGCCCACGCACTATCGCCGAGCAGCGCCAGCACCACGAAGATGAGGCCCAGGGTCAGCAGCTGCAGCGGAACCGCCCCGGCCGAGTAGTCCACGAACTGGGGCAGCACGGCCACGAAGAACACGATCGACTTGGGGTTGCTGACCCCCACGACCGACCCCTCGGCCAGCAGACGCCACGGAGTCTTCGGCACGATGCTCAGGCCGAGGGCGCCGGCGGCTGCGTGCCGGTGCCGGATGGCCTGCACGCCGAGGTAGACGATGTACGCGGCGCCGGCGAACTTGATCACCGTGAAGACCACGACCGACCCGGTCACGATCGCACCGAGCCCCAGCGCCACGGCCGCGATCACCGGGATCAGCCCAAGCGCGTTGCCCAGAACGCTGAGGAGGCCGCCGAGGCGTCCGAGAGCCAGGGACCGCCCGATCACGAACAGCACGGTGGGTCCGGGAAGCGCGATCAGGGCGACGGATGCCAGCGCGAACGTCAGCAGGTTGGGCAGCGGAACCATGTACGAAATGTTAGACCCCGCCGGGGCCGGGCAGACTGCGGCGATCGGCACTGTGGCAATCGTGCAGGTTCCGACCGGAACGGGCCGGATGCTTGTGGCTCGCGGCAGCAGAATACGGCCCCGGCTCCGCCGGTGGCTAGCATCTCAGGATGCATATGCTCTGGCGCACCCTCCTGCATTCCGTTCTGTCCCGCTTCGGCCCGCGTCTGGGGCACTACGACGTGGCCAGCACCCGGTTCGTCACTTTGCCGACCGATCAGGACATCCTCCGGCACATGAACAATGGCGTGTACCTGTCGATCATGGACATCGCCCGCTTCGACATGCTGCACCGCACCGGTATCTGGGCGATCTTCCTCAAGCGCGGCTGGTACCCGGTGGTGGTGTCGGAGACGATCAGTTTCCGCAAGTCGTTGACCCTCGGCCAGAAATTCACCGTGGAGTCGCGCATCCTGGGATTCGACGAGAAGGCCGTCTACGTGGAGCAGCGGTTCGTGCGGCCGGACGCCGACGGCGCCCCGGAGATCTACGCGCAGGGCTTCATCCGCGGCCGATTCCTGAAGCGCAGCGGCGGGGTCGTGGGCATCGACGAGCTCGTCGACGCCGTCGGCGCGGTGCCCGACGATGTGACGGTGCCGGCCTGGCTGCTGGAGTGGAGCGCGGATGTCGCGATGCCCGCCACCCGCGCCGCGGCACCCAGCCACTGGGGCTGAGCTGGGGCTGCTGAGCAGGTCTTCCTGGGCCGGTCTTCCTGGGCGGCCAGACCCCTAGGTGGTGGGCTCGGTGGCCTTCCTGGGCGGGATGAGCTCGCTGTAGTACTCGGCGTGGGGGTGGTAGTGGGCCCGGTCGGGCAACGGCTGACCCGCGCGCGCCGCCACGAGGCGGTCCAGGTAGTAGTCCCAGAACGGGCCGACGCTGGCGGCTTCCGCGGCCGAGTGCAGGCGCTGGCCGAAGGTGAGGGTGGTCATCCCCGCGCCCTCGACGAGGTGCAGGATCACGTGCCGGGCGGTGTCACCCTCGCCGATGTCGGCGGTGAACCGCTTCGGCGGGATGCACCGGATGATGCTCACGTACTCCCACTCGGCATCGGGTTCGTCCAGCTTGAACCGCACGGCACCGGTCTCGGGAGCGCCCGTGAAGGTTCCGATCCAGCCGTGGAGGCCGGCGGACCTGCTCACGCTGGCCCACACGTCTGCCTTCGACGCGGTGAAGAGCCGGTCGAGCATCAGGTACAGACCGTCCTCGCGATAGGCGAGGCGTCCGGTTGGCTTGAATGTCATGCGAACCTCCACGGTGAGTGAGGCACGGGCCTCAGTACAAAACTATGCCTTTCTCCGGGCGGGTGCCAACAGCCACGCCCCCGACCTGTCGCGTCTCCTACCCCTCGAGCACCGCCATCGCCGCGTTGTGGCCGCCGATGCCGCTGACGCCGCCGCCGCGCCGGGCGCCGGCCCCGCAGACCAGGATCCGCGGATGCTCCGTCGCCACTCCCCAGCGTTCGGCCGCGGTGGACCGAGGCTCGTCGTCCTCGAGGAACGGCCACTCCAGCGGGCCGTGGAAGATGTTGCCGCCGGGAAGGTTGAGGGCGTGCTCCAGATCGAGCGTGGTCTTCGTTTCGATGCAGGGCCGGCCGGTGGCATCCGTCAGCAGCAGGTCCTCGATGGGTTCGGCCAGAACGGAATTCAGTGACGCCAGAACGGCGGCCTGGAGCCGGTCGCGGCTGTCGTCGTTGTTCTCCTCGGTCAGCCAGCGGTGCGGGGCGTGCAGCGCGAACACCGTGAGGGTCTGCGCGCCGACGGCCACCAGGTCGGGGGAGAGGATGCTCGGGTCACTGAGCGAGTGGCAGTAGATCTCGCACGGCAGCAGCTCGGGGAAGCCGTCCCGGTCGGCCTGGCCGTAGGCGCTCTCCAGCTGGGTCAGGGTCTCGTTGATGTGGAAGGTGCCGCCGAACGCGGCCTCGGGGGAGACGGACGTGTCGCGCAGCAGCGGCAGTCGGCGGAGCAGCAGGTTCACCTTGACCTGCGCGCCCTCCGGTTTGACGCCCAGCCGGGTGTCGGGCCCGGCGCCGGGGCGAACGGATGTCGGCGCGCCCTCACCGAGGAGGCCGCGCAGCACCCACGGGGCGACGTTGGCCAGCACGTGCCGGCCCTGGACCACCTGCTCGGCGGCGCCGTGCCGGTAGCGCACCTCGCCCTCCGGCGTGACGCCGGTGACCTCGGCCCCCGTCACGATCCGGGCGCCGGCCTGCCGGGCGGCTTTCTCCAGCTCGCCGGAGACGGCGCCCATGCCGCCGACCGGCACGTCCCAGTCCCCGGTCCCGTTGCCGATGACGTGGTAGACGAAGCAGCGATTCGCGTCGAGCTCCGGGGCGTCCAGGGACGTGAAGGTGCCGATCAGGCCATCGGTGGCGACCACGCCGCGCACGAGGTCGTTCTGGAAGCGATCGCGGAGCGTCTCGCCGAGCGGCCGCTCGAAGAACTGCTCCCAGACCGCCTCGTCTCCGACCAGGGCCTTCGCCTCGGAGCGCGTGGGCAGCGGCTCGCAGACGGTGGGGAAGAGCGCCCGGGCGACGTGCTCCGTATCGCGGTAGAAGGCGTTCCAGGCGGGGAAATCGGCGGCCGCGCCGACCCGGTCGAAGCTGCCGCGGGTGGCCGGCTCGTCGCCGCGGTCGACCAGGAGCCCCGAGCCGGTGTCGGCAGGGTCAGGGGTGTACGAGGAATAGCGGCGCCGGGCCAAGCCGATGTCGAGCCCGAGCTCGTCGATGATCCGCTCCGGCAGCAGGCTGACCAGGTAGGAGTAGCGCGAGAGCCGCGCGTCGATGCCGGGGAACGCCTGGGCCGAGACGGCTGCGCCGCCGACGTGGTCGCCTTGTTCCAGCAGGAGCACGCTCTTGCCGGCCAGGGCCAGATAGGCGGCGGCGGTCAGGCCGTTGTGTCCGCCGCCGACAATCACGACGTCGTGTGTGGGTTCGCTCATGCACCGACACTACTCATGCTCCGAGCCCGGCCGCATCAGGCGGCGCGTTCGAGCGTGCCGATCTCGTCGCCGCCGGCGTCCTGGATGGTCATGGTCGACCCGGTCACGGTGGCCGTGCTGGCCCCGCTCAGCCAGGTGTCGACGCCCTCGCAGGCCATCAGGGTCGCTGCGAACGTGCCGAACTCGATGGTGTCGTCGTTTAGCGACCAGGTGCCGACCAGCCGGTTGCAGCCGTCGGTGCCGGTCACGGACTCGTCGGCGTTCAACTCCAGGCCTGGGGTGCCTGTGGCGTCGGGGGTGCCCCACGTGCCCGTCACGTCCGCGCTGCCGGTGCCGGCGGCGCAGCCGGCCAGGCCCAGGGCGAGGGCCACCGCGGCGAATGCGAGCAGGGCGGTCGGCTTCGTCATGGCGGGCTCCGTTCACGGGCGTCGGCGCGGGTCGCCGCACGCCGACATTCAACGATCAAAGCCGGGGAAGGTCAACCTTTCGCCGGGGCGGCGACCCGGGCGACGGCGCGGGCCAGGGCGTCGCGCACGGCGAGCACGCCCGGCCGGCTGGCGCTCGAGCGCCGGGCCGAGGTGAACACGGTACGGAGCGGGCTGCCGGGCAGTTCGACGCCGCGCACGGTGGGCGTCTCCCCGGCCCAGATCAGGTCGGGCAGGATGCCGACGGCGTTGCCCGATTCGATCAGACGGATGTGCGCGATCAGGTCGGCCGTCTCGAACCGTACATCGGGCTCGAATCCGGCCGCTCGGCAGAGCTGGGTGGCCCAGTGCCGGGAGGCGGTGCCCTCCGGCTCCATCACCCAGGGCAGGTCGGCGGCATCGGCGAGCGTCGTGGCCGGCGGGCGGCCGGCGTGCGCGGGCGGAACGGCCAGCCGGAGCGCATCCGTGGCCAGGTTCACCCGGTCGAGGTCCGGCCAGCGCGCCCGGGTGTGCCCGGGATACTGCTCGGCGAGCACGAGGTCGAAATCGCGCGCGGAGACCTCGAACAGGCCGCGCTCCGGCTCGCGCTCGGTGACCTCGACCCGCAGCTCGGGAAACTCCTCGGCGAGCAGCGTGAGGGCCTGGGGGATGAGGGCGTGCGCCGCGGACTGGAACAGGGCCACGCGGACGGTACCGGAGACGGTGGTCAGCGACGCGGTCATCTCCGCCTCGGCCAGCTCCAGACGCTCCAGCAGGTAGGTCGTGTGCAGCACCAGAACCTCGGCCTGCGGGGTGAGCCGCACCCGTCGTCCGACCTTCTGCAGCAGGGGAACCCCGGCCTCCTTCTCCAGCAGGGTGAGCTGCTGGGACACGGCGGAGGGACTGTAGGCCAGGGCTTCGGCGACGCCGGCCAGGGTGCCGCGGATCTTCAGCTCGCGCAGCAGGCGCAGACGGCGGACATCCAGCATCCGACACTCTCCTCGATCGACTCGCTATTGATCACTAATGCTAATCAATATCGATCATAAAGATTCGCTTTTGCTAAAGGAATGGAAACCACACACTGAAATCAGCCGTCCGCCGTGAATGAAAGAACTAGCCTCATGACCATGACCAACTCCACTCCATCCGTGCAGGACGATCTCAGCGCCGATGTGGTTGCCCTGGTGCAGAAGTGGCTCGCCGAGAGTGCCACTATCCCCGCCGACGTGTCCGCCGAGCGCCTCGCCGGCGTGCTGAAAGACCCGAACGGCCTCGACTTCACGGTGGGTTTCGTCGACGGGGTGATGCGGCCGGAAGACCTCATGGTCGCCGGCTACAACCTGGCGAAGGTCGCCAAAAAGGCGCCCGGCTTCCTGCCCTCCTATATGCGCGGGGCCATCGGCCTCGGCGGGGTGTTCGGCCCGGTGCTGCCCTGGGTGGTCATCCCCGCGGCGCGGAAGGTGCTGCGCCAGATGGTCGGGCACCTGGTCGTGGACGCCACGCCCGAGAAGCTCGGCCCGGCGATCGCGCACCTGCGCGAGTCCGGCAACCGGCTCAACATCAACCTGCTCGGCGAGGCCGTGCTCGGGGAGAAGGAGGCGCTGCGCCGCCTCGAGGGCACGCGTGCCCTGCTCGCCCGGGACGACGTGGACTACGTCTCGATCAAGGTCTCCTCCATCGCCAGCCAGCTGTCGATGTGGTCGTTCGACGAGGCCGTCGACCGGGTCGTCGAACGACTGACGCCGCTCTACGAGCTGGCCGCATCGTCGGCGACGCCCAAGTTCATCAACCTCGACATGGAGGAGTACCGCGACCTCGAC
>DATISQ010000201.1:0-6110 GCA_035581905.1 Cryobacterium sp. | reverse complement strand
CATCACCTACCCGTCGGTGATGGACGTCGACACCGGGAGCATGCAGCTCGCGTTCAGCGGCAGCATCCCCCCCAACGCGGTTCCCACCACGCTGGTGCTCGACCGGTCCGGCCGGGTTGCCGCCCGCATCCTCGGTGCGGTCTCGGAGCCCTCGATCCTCGAGACCCTCGTGCGCGACGCGATCGCCGAGGATTCGTAGGCGTGGACAACCCCTTCGGCGAGATCGTCTTCAGCGGCCAGCTTTTTCTGGCCATTCCCATCGCCGTGCTGGCCGGGCTGGTCTCGTTCGCCTCGCCCTGCATCCTCCCGCTCGTCCCCGGCTACCTGGCCTACATCGGCGGCTTCACCGACGGCAGTTCGACCGCCGCCCGCGGCGACCGCCGGGGCCGCAATCGCCTGCTGCTCGGGGTCGCGCTGTTCATCCTCGGCTTCACTCTCGTCTTCGTGCTGACCGGCGTGATTTTCGGCGTGGCCGGGTTCTGGCTGAACCAGTATCGTGATGCGATCACCCGGATCGCCGGCGTCGTGGTGATCCTGCTCGGCCTGGTGTTCGTCGGCCAGTTCGGTTTCGCGCAGCGCAGCGTGAAGACCTCCTGGAAACCGGGGATGGGCCTGGCCGGAGCCCCCGTTCTAGGCGCGGTCTTCGCCGTGGGCTGGACCCCCTGCACCGGCCCGACGCTCACCGCCATCAACTCTCTCAGCCTGACCACGGGTTCCCCCTGGCAGGGCGGCCTGCTGGCCCTGTTCTACGCACTCGGGCTGGGCATCCCGTTTCTCCTGATCGCGCTCGGCCTAAGCTGGGCGACCGGAGCCGTTACCTTCCTGAAGCGGCACATCCGGGCCATCAACCTGTTCGGGGGGCTCCTCCTCGTTCTCATCGGCGTGCTCATGGTGAGCGGCGTGTGGAATGTCTGGCTCCTCGGCCTCCAAGGAACGATCGGAAGTTATGTCCCGGCCATCTGACCATTACGACGCCCCTGCCTCAGCGGGGATCGTTCAGCCGAGCCTCGGCTTCGTCGGCTGGCTGCGCTGGTTCTGGCGTCAGCTGACGAATATGCGCACCGCGCTGTTCCTGCTGCTGCTGCTCGCGATCGCCGCCGTGCCGGGCTCCCTGGTCCCCCAGCGCAGCTCCGACCCGAACGGGGTCACCCAGTACTTCTCCGACAACCCGGACCTCGCCCCGCTGCTCGACAAGATCCAGGCCTTCGACGTCTACTCGTCGGCGTGGTTCTCGGCCATCTACCTTCTGCTGTTCATCTCGCTGATCGGGTGTGTCATCCCGCGCACCAAGCACCACTACCTGGCGCTGCGGGCCAAGCCGCCGCGCACCCCCGCCCGCCTGTCCCGGCTGGCCGGCTTCACGACGCGCACCGCTCCGGCCGGCACGGATGCCCCGGCCGCCGTCGAGTCCGCCCGCAAGCTTCTGAAGACCAGCGGCTACCGGGTGGCCGTCTTCGAGAATCGCGGGGCGACCTCGGTCTCGGCCGAACGCGGCTACCTGCGCGAAACCGGCAACCTGGTCTTCCACTTCGCCCTGGTGGGCATCCTGATCACGGTCGGTTTCGGCGGCGGTTTCGGGTTCAGCGGCCAGCGCGTGCTGGTCGAGGGGCAGACCTTCGTGAACACCCTGCTCGCCTACGACTCGTTCAACCCCGGCCGGTTCTTCGATGACACCAGCCTCGAGCCGTACAAGCTCACCCTCGACGACTTCGACGTCGTCTACGAGGAGGAGAATCTCAAGGCCTACGGTCAGCCGCTCGACTTCACCGCGGACGTCACCATCACCCCACGGGGCGAGGAAGCCCAGACCCGCCAGGTCAAGGTGAACGGGCCCGCCCGCACCGGCGGCACCGACGTCTACCTGCTCGGCAACGGCTACGCTCCCACGATCACCGTGAAGGACCCCAACGGGGTGGTCGTCTTCACCGACTCCGTGCCGTTCCTGCCGCAGGACGCCAACCTGACCTCGCTCGGCGTGATCAAGGTCCCCGACGGACTGGCCGAGCAGCTCGGCATGATCGGTTTCTTCTACCCGACGCAGGCCACCGCGGATTCCGGAGCGTTCTTCTCGTCCTATCCCGACCTTCAGTACCCGTTGCTGACCCTCAACGTCTACTCGGGCGACCTGGGCCTGGACGCGGGAGTGCCGACCTCGGTCTACTCGCTCGACATTGACAAGATGACCCAGCTCGCCGGCGGCAAGACCGCGGTCGAATCGATCGAGCTGAAGCCGGGGGAGTCCCGGGAGCTGCCGAATGGTCTCGGCTCCGTCAGCTTCGACGACGCCGACCCGGGCGCCAAGACCGGGGACTTCTCCGGTTCGGTGCTCCGGTTCGCCTCGTTCGACATCCACCATGACCCCACCCAGCTCTGGGTGCTGTCCTTCGCCGTGCTGGCCCTGCTCGGACTGCTGACGTCGCTGTTCGTGCCGCGCCGGCGGGTCTGGGTGAAGGCGGTGCAGGAGCAGGACGGCTCGCTGCGCCTCGAATACGCGGGCCTGGCCCGGGGCGAGGACCCGGCCCTGGAGTCCGCCGTCAGTGACCTCGCCGATCGGCACACGGACCTGCTGTTATCCTCCCAATCGGCCACCCCGGCATTCGAACAGAAATAGGCTGACACCGTGAATCTCAACGAGCTCTCCATTCTGAGCCTCTACTCGGCCATGGCGGTCTACGCCCTGGCGTTCATCGCTTTCTCCTTCGACCTGGCCAGGCGGTCCGCGGCGGTCACCTCCGCCACGGCCGCGGATGCACAGGAGCACCAGGCCGACTCCGTGCGCGGGGACGCGGCCGGCGCTCCGGGCGGAACCACCACCCTCACCCGAATCAGTGCGCGCATCGCGAACGACGCGGTCACGCCCTACGGCCGATCGGCCAGCCTGCGGGTCGGCGTCTCGCTCACCGTGCTGGCGTGGCTGATCCACCTGATGTCGGCCGTGCTCCGTGGAGTGGCGGCCGAGCGCGTCCCGTGGGTGAACATGTACGAGTTCGCGATGATGGGCACCCTGCTGATCGTGTCGGTCTTCCTGATCGTGCTCACCCGCGCCGACCTGCGCTTCCTCGGCACCTTCGTCACCGGCATGGTGCTGGTGCTGCTCGGCATCGCGGCACTGCGCTTCTACGTCGAGGTCGCGCCCCTGCCGCCGGCCCTGCAGTCGGTCTGGCTGGTCATCCACGTCTTCGTGGCGTCGCTGGGCACGGGCTTCTTCGCCCTCGGGTTCGCCCTCTCCACGGTGCAGCTGCTCCAGGTCCGGCGAGAGTCCCTCCTCGCATCCGCCAAGGACGGCCGGCTGCGCTTCCTGGCCACGCTGCCGTCGGCGGCGACGCTGGAGAACCTCGCCTACCGGGTCAACATCATCGGCTTCATCCTCTGGACGTTCACCCTCATGGCCGGCTCGATCTGGGCCGAACAGGCCTGGGGCCGTTACTGGGGCTGGGACACCAAGGAGGTCTGGACGTTCATCATCTGGACCATCTACGCCGGCTACATCCACGCCCGCGCGACCCGCGGCTGGCGCGGGTCACGGTCGGCCTGGCTGTCGATCATCGGCTTCGGCGCCGTCATGTTCAACTTCGGCATCGTCAACGTCTTCTTCAAGGGCCTGCACGCCTACTCCGGCCTCTAGGCGCGAGCCCTCCCGCCTGACGAATTCGACGGAGATTCTGCCCAGACCGGTCTCAAACCGGCCTTGAGCCTGAAATCTTCGTCGAATGGGGCGGGGCCTTGGTTCGGGCCGCGTGATGCCCGTCGCGGGGGTAGCCGGTAGGCGGCGGTCAGTCGGCGAGCAGCGCGTGGCAGCGGGTCAGTCGGGCCAGCCACCAGTCGCGCCGGTCGTCCGTGGCCGCGTAACGGTCGAGCAGCTCCGGGTCGGGGGTCACCCGGCGCACCGAGATGCCGCCGTCGACCGGTAGCAGCGGGTCGGTGGTGACATCGGCGGCGAGGAGCGAGGCCGTGCCGAGCCCGCAGTCGTAGTTGAGTTCCGGAATTGCGGCGGCCAGGTGGGCGCCCATCGAGATGCCGACCGAGGTGTCGAGGGCGCTGGAGACCACGGCGGGCAAACCGGTCTGGTTGATCAGGGCCAGGGCGGCGTGGATTCCGCCGAGCGGGGCAGTCTTGATCACGAGGATGTCGGCGGAGCCCGTACGGGCCACCAGCAGCGGGTCCTCCGCTCGGCGAACGCTCTCGTCGGCGGCGACGCCGACGTCGAGGTAGCCGGTGCGGCGGCGGATCTCGGCGAGCTCCTCGATGGTGGCGCACGGCTGCTCCACGTACTCGAGGTCGAACTCGTTGAGGGCGTGGATGGCGTGCTCGGCCTCATCGACGTTCCAGAGGCCGTTCGCGTCAACGCGGATGCGCCCCTCCGGTCCGAGCACGCGGCGAACCATGCGCACGCGGGCCACGTCGTCGGCGAGGGTCTGGCCGGGGTCGGCGACCTTCACCTTGGCGGTGCGGCAGCCAGGGAAGCGGGCGAGCACGCCGGGGACTTCCTCGGCGGTGACGGCCGGCACCGTGGCGTTCACCGGGATGCGATCCCGGAGCAGCGGCGGACTGGCCTGCCAACCGAAATCGAGGGCGGCCCGCAGCCAGGCGGCGGCCTCCGCGTCGTCGTATTCGGCGAAGGGCGAGAATTCCGCCCAGCCTTCCGGCCCCTCCAGGAGCAAAGCCTCGCGGGTGTCGAGTCCGCGGAACCGCGTCACCAGCGGCAAGGCGACGACGCGGGCAGATCCGAGCAACTCAGGAAGTGTTGGCAGCATGTTTCCAGTGTGCCAGCCGAGTGCCTGTCCGGGTGACGCCTGGCAGGCCGGGTGGCATCGGATCGGTCAGAGCACGTCCTGGCTGAACGCCCCGTCCACCTCGAGGTCGATGTCCGTGCCGT
The DNA here is from genome assembly GCA_035581905.1 of Cryobacterium sp. Classification (GTDB taxonomy): domain Bacteria; phylum Actinomycetota; class Actinomycetes; order Actinomycetales; family Microbacteriaceae; genus Cryobacterium. The sequence continues at coordinate 1,234 of DATISQ010000201.1, read as the reverse complement.
TGGTCGGCTTGACGTTGAGAATCGCGAAGGGGATGCCCGGCACGATCAGCAGGTAGGCGTCTTCGAAACGCCCTCCGCCGCTGTTCACCCGCAGCCAGTAGGGCTTCCCGGACACGAGCGCGGTGTCGATCTCGTTCTGGACGGACTCCAGCGACCGGCCGCCGAGGGAGTACTGTGCTCCGCCGTAGACAATATCCACTCGGATCACGATTCGTCCTTCACCAGTACTGTCGCAGGTCGGTGTGGTTCCGGCACGAGCTGCAGCCCGCCGGAGGAATTGGCAGAGAGCATGAGGGCTTCAATCCATTCGCGGTTCAGGCTGGGGGAGCGTCCGCCGAAATACTTGTAGGCGAGGGGGATCGCCGGATGCAACCAGATCGTGCTGCGGCCGTCCCCGCCCTGGGGGTCATCCCGCCACGTGAAGTAGAAGCATTCTCCGCGTCGCAACTTCGCCCCGATGACGACCTGTATGTGGGCGAGTACCCGGTCGTCGAAATCCGCTGTCAGGGTCGAGTTGTAGGTGAGCTTGCCCATGTGTCCATGTCCCCCGATGACAAAGTTAATAATGACGTTAGCAAGAACGGGTGAGCAGCGCTACGCTCCGTTCAGGGGGTACGGCCGGCATCAGTCCCTCAGGTACCGCTCGAGTCGGGGGACGTGCAGCATGGCCAGCGCGCGCTTCTCGATCTGGCGTACCCGTTCCCGGGTGACGCCCTGCATGACCGCGATCTGGTCCAGGGTGCACGGCTCACCGCCGTCCAGGCCGAATCGGGCCGTCAGGATCGACCGTTCCCGCGACGGCAGCGCATTGAGGTAATAGTTGATGTCGGCCGCGCGCAGGGTCACCGTCGCGTACTCCTCGGGCTGGGGCAGGTCGTCGTCGATGATCAGCTCGGAGATGTCGCCGAGGCCGTCGCCGACGGGGGAGTGCAGGGAAATGGGCTCATTGTCGTACTGCTGCAACCTGGCCACGTCCCGGGGCGGGAGCTGAGAGGCCTCGGCGAGCTCGCGCAGCGTGGGCTCGCGGTCGAGGGTGCTGGTGAGGTCGCGGCGGATGCGCTTGATCTTGTTGAGTTTCTCCGCGGGGTGCACAGGGATGCGGATCATGCGGGATTTGTCGGCCATGCCGCGGTGGATGGCCTGGCGGATCCACCAGGTCGCGTAGGTGGAGAATTTGTAGCCGGTCATGAAGTCGTATTTTTCGACGGCGCGGACGAGTCCGATGTTGCCGTCC
>DATISQ010000200.1:0-12142 GCA_035581905.1 Cryobacterium sp. | reverse complement strand
AGCTTGTAGGCGTCGCCCTTCGAGGAGCCGGTCACCTTCTGGATCAGCGCTTCGGGCGAGAGGAAGCCCTGCTGCGCGGCGAGGCCGGAGTGGCCGAGCTCAGGGCGGGAGCGGCGGGCGATGGTCGCGGCCATCCACGCGGAACGGGTGTCGAGCAGCCGGCGGGCTGCTGCGATCTGCTGCTGACCGGCCAGGACGGATGCGTCGGGGAGAGCCTCGTAGTCGGCGCTGGAGGAACCAAGGCGGGCGACGGCATCCGTTGCCTGCCTGAGGTCGTCCGCGAGGTTCGTCATGTTCTGAGGATACCTTAAGTAGCACACATAGTCGAGAGTCTGTCACCTATTAATGACACTTTGGTGCTTTAGTTTCGAAGTCCTGTCCCCAGGGGCGTCTCGCCGGGTCTCGGCAAGCTCGACCACCGGCGTGGGCTCGACCACCGGCGTGGGCTCGACCACCGGGGTGGGCTCGACCACCGGGGTGGGCCGAGAGGTGGGCTCGAGGGGCGGGCGGCAAGGGGAGGCTGCTGGGCCGAGGTGGGCCTCGTCATCTACGCTCGAGGTATGTCCAGACCGGCCCGACCCGCTCCCTGCGACCTCGTGGAGAGGTGGCCCGACTCGCCGTCGGCGGATGCCGTCGGCGAGGTGGCCCGTCAGTTCGCCGTGAACGTGCAGGCGGCCCTCGGAGACCGGAGCGTGCGCGCCGCTGCACGGGATGCCGGACTCGACCACACGACTCTGCTCTCGGTGCTCCACGGGCGGTCCTGGCCCGACCTCGCAACGGTCGCCCGTCTCGAGAACGGCCTGGGTGTCGACCTGTGGCCCGGCCGCCTCGCCCCGCACTCGTAGGGACCTCGGCCCAGAGGGATTCCCCCACCGTCAGAGAGGGCCCCTTTCCGCCGGTCGGATAGTGTTCTCCTATCGTTCGGTGCACCGCTGGCGAGTAAGAGTCAGGTTGTCCGATGAGTACCGTTTCTGAAACTTTGGCGTGGCCCGGCCGGCCGGTTCCGGCAGACCCGGGAGCGCTCGGGCTGGGCGCTTTCGCGCTGACCACCTTCCTGCTCAGTCTTGCCAATACCGGTCTGCTCCCCGCTGCCGGCGCCGTGGTTCTGTCCGTGGCGCTGTTCTACGGCGGGCTCGCGCAGCTCGCGGCCGGACTGTGGGAGTTCGCCAGGGGCAACACCTTCGCGGCGACGGCATTCAGCTCGTATGGCGCGTTCTGGCTGTCCTTCTGGTGGCTGAAGACCAACCCGGCCGTGGCCGAGCAGGCCGGCGCCGCCGGTATGGGCGCCTACCTCCTGGCCTGGGCGATCTTCACCGCCTACATGACGATCGCGGCGGTGAAAACGAATCTGTCCACGCTCGTCGTGTTCGTGCTGCTGACGGTGACGTTCATCATCCTCGCCATCGGCGACTTCACGGAGGTCAGAGTCATCAGCCAGGCGGGTGGCTGGGTCGGCCTGGCGACGGCGCTGGCCGCCTGGTACGGGTCGGCTGCGGTGGTCGTGAACGCGAGCTGGGGACGAGTCGTGTTCCCGGTCGGCGGATCCCTCCGCTAGCCTGTCGATCCCCGGTGTGGAGCGGCTGGAAGCCCAGCGGCCGTCGAAGATACGTCTATCCACAGGGCTGTGGACAACCCTGTGGAAAGCAGGGTGATAACTCTCTGCTGGCCGCTAGATTGCTGGCATTAAGTCTGTGGATAACTTCCGGGGAAACCTGTGGATGCCCGGCGAGCGAGACACGTTTTGCCGCCTTGGAACACGCGATGCCTGCTTACGGATACCTCGAATACAAATTCGGGATACGCGTGTCTAGCGGATCTCGGTGAGGTACGTGGTGTAGCCGGCGCTGCGCATCGCGGTGATGATCGGGTCGGTTCCACCGGGTTCGGCGATGGCGATCATGGCGCCGCCGCCCCCACCGCCGGTCAGCTTCGCCCCGAGCGCGCCGGCCCGGCGGGCGATCGCCACCAGCGACTCGATCTCCGGGCTCGACACCTGCAGTGCGTTGAGCAGTCCCTGGTTGATGTTCATCAGCTCACCGAGCTCGGCGATGTCGCCGCGGCGGAGTGCGTCGACCCCGGCCAGCACCAGCCCGTCGATCTGGCTGAAGATGGCGTCGTAGCGGGTGGGGTTTCGCTGCCAGGCGCCGCGCACGAGACCCACGGTCTGGGCGGTGAGCGACTGCACCCCGGACAGCCCGATCACGATGGGGATCGGATGGGGAGTGAAGATGTCGCGGATCGTGTGGCCGCCCGGCGTATCCGTTTTCTGGAACAGAACCGACCGGCCGAAGGTGGCGACGGTGTTGTCGATGCCCGACGGGGTGCCGTGCACGATCTGTTCGCACTCGAAGGCGAGGCTCGAGACCTCGGCGTCGCTGATCGTGATCTGGAAGCTGTCGGCGACGGCGCGGATCAGTGCCACGGCGAACGCGGCGGAGGCACCCAGGCCGCTGGCCCGCGGCAGGTGCGAGTAGACATCGACCCGGAGGCCGGCGGCGGACACGCCCAGCCGGGACGCGATCAGCGCGGCCACCCGGTGCGAGAGGTCCGCGCGGAGCGGTTCACGCACCGAGCCGTCGCTGTCCCAGTCGGCGATGACCGGTTCGCGCAGCGACGCCTGGCGGGTGACCTGCGCGCGCACCGTCAGCCCGATCGGGGCGGCGATCGCGTGGTAGCCGTAGACGACGGAGTGCTCGCCCATCAGGATGATCTTGCCGTAGCCGAGGTGGGCGTCCGGGCCGGGGGCGCTGGGGACAGCCCGAGCGCTGGGTGTGCTCGGGCTGGGCGCGGCGGCGGGGTGCGGCATGGCCAGGGTGACGGATGCCGCGGCGCGCGCCCCGGCATCCGTGGCGCCCGGCTCAACGGCCTGGTCGGCGTCGCTGCCGGCGTCGAGGGCCTGCATGATCTGGCGCGCCTTCCACACCTTGAACTCGCCGTCGGCGATGAGCCTCTCTACGACCTCCTCGCACCGGGCTCCGCCGGCGCCGGCGGCGGCGGCCACGGCCCGCGCGTGCAGGCGCATGTGGCCGTGCTGGATGCCGTTGGTCGAGAGGGCCTTGAGGGCGGCCAGGTTCTGGGCCAGCCCCACGGCGGCCATCACCTCGGCCAGCTCGGGCGCCGAGGACACCCCGAGGATGGTGTGGGCCAGCCGGACGGCCGGGTTCGACTCCACCTGGCCGCCGACCGTGCCGACCTTCAGCGGGATGGTCAGTTCGCCGACGAGATCGCCGTCGTCGGTCACACCCCAGGTGGTGAGCGGGCCGTAGCCGTCCCCGCGCCCGGCATACGCGTGGGCCGCCGCCTCGATGGCCCGCCAGTCGTTTCCGGTGGCGAGGGCGACGGCGTCGATGCCGTTCATGATGCCCTTGTTGTGCGTGGTGGCCCGGTAGGGATCCATCGCCGCGAACTCGTTCGCCAACACGATGCCGTCGCGCACGCGTTCGCCTGGGAAATCGGCGGTCTCCAGCAGGGCGTGCGGGATCACCGCTCGGGCCCGCACCAGGGCCCGGTCGGTGAGGTTGGAGAGGATGCGGAGGAACACGCGGCCGCCGCTGATCTCCTCGACCAGCGGGGCGAGCCGTTCGCACATCGAGTTGACCAGGTTGGCGCCCATCGCGTCGCGGGTGTCGACCAGCAGGTGCACGACGAGAAGCTCGCCGTTCTGCGCCGTCGCGCCGCGCAGGAAGACCTCGATGCCGCGGGCGCCGCCGCCGCGCGCCACCATGTTCGGGTGCCCGCTGTTGGCCAGCTGCGCGAGCTCATCGCCGCGCGCGAGCAGGTCGGCCCGGGCGCGCTCGGGGTCGATCAGGTCGACGACCTGGATCTGGCCGATCAGCAGCGGCTCGTCGGCGACGCTCGTGAACCCGCCGGCCTGCCGCACCAGGCGGGCCGTGGAGCTGACCGCGGCGACGATGGAGGGCTCTTCGACCACCATGGGCACCAGGTAGTCCTTGTCGTTGATCTGGAAGTTCAGGCCGAGCCCCATCGGCATCGAGAACACGCCGATCACGTTCTCGATCAACCGGTCGGCGGCCGCCACGTCGAGGGCGGAGGTTCCGGCGGACAGGGCGGCGGCGGCATCCGTCGTCAGAACGCCGCGTGTCTGGAGGAGCGCGATGCGCTCACCGACCGACAGTTGGTAGAAGCGGGGGATGCGGGACCGGCTCATGACGCGGTGCCTCCCTGTAGGCCGGCGGCGAAGAAGCCGAGCGGGACGATGGCGGCACCGGCCCGGGCAAGTGCCCCGGTCAGTCGCTCGGTGGGTTCTCCAGCGTAGCTAAAGGCCAGACCGACGTCTCCACCGCCGGCCCCGCTGGTCTTGAAGACGCCGCCCTCGCGCAGGGCGAGGGCGTGCAGTTCCCGGTGCCGTTCACTCACGATTCCGGCCTGGGCATGGTCATCGAGTTGGGACAGGGCGTCGAAGTAGTCGGAGGCCAGGCGAAGGAAGTCGGCGGGGTCGGCCAGGGCCTGCTCGGCCTGCTCGGCGAGGTGCTTCAGTCGGTCGAGGTCGGCCCGGTGCTGGGCAGGGTTCGCGGCGGCGTAGTCGGCCACCCGGCCCACCAGGCGGGTGGTCAGCGAGCCCTCGCCCGTGACTACGGCCGAGATGCGGAGCTCCTCCGGCCAGCGAAGCGGCACGGCTGTGGCGCCCGGGGCATACCGGATCAGTCCGCCGTGCACGCTCGCGGCCACGTCGCCGCCGCTGCCGGTACCGTTCTGCGCGTTCCGGTGGGCGGCGTCGGCCAGGTGGAACAGCTGCCCCTGGTCGAGGGGCAGGTGCAGGGCCTGGGCGAGGGCGGCGGTCAGTGCGGCCGCGGTCGCGGCGCTGGAGCCGAGGCCCAGCTTGTGGCCGTCCGAGGACAGCGCGCCGCTGTCGATGGAGATCGCGAGCGGGGCGGAACTGCGGGGGGACTGCGCACGCAGCGCCGCGGCCTGCACCGCGGCGCGCACCTCGTCGAAGACGCGAAGGTGGGCGCGCTGAATTTCGGTGAGGCCGGTCGGGAGCGCGCCATCCGGGCCCAGCGCCAGGTTCCGGATACCCAGATTGGGCGCGCTGACCTGCCAGAAACCAGTGTGGGACTCCTCGACCGTCACCTCCACCCGCCGGTCGACGGCGGTCAGCAGCGCCGGAGCGCCCTCGAGCACGGCGTACTCGCCCAGCAGGAACAGCTTGCCGGGCGCGGACGCCCGGATCGTCGGCATCGCCATGGTCATTCCAGCCGATGGGCGGCCGGGCCGAGCGCGCTGACCCGCGCCTCGTGCACCCCGGGAACCAGCGCCATCGCGTGCTGCACCGCGGCGGCGTCGCCCGGCAGGCAGAGCACCTTGACCTGCGGCCCGGCGTCGATGGTGAAGTAGGCCGGCACCCCGTGGGCGCGCAGGCCCTGCACGGCGTGCATCGCCGCGACGGTCGCAGCGTTCCAGTAGATCAGCGCGGGCCGGGTCGTGAGCATCAGGGCGTGCAGCTTGAGGCAGTTGTACTCGGCGAGCTCCCCGAGGCGGGCGAAATCGCGGTCACGGATGGCGGCGCGCATCTCCGCCAGGTCGTCGCCGGCCGAGTCGAGCCAGGCCTGGTAGAACGGCGAGGTGGCCTTGCTCTCGTTCATGCCGACGGTGGAGTTGATCGATTTCTCGCCGTGTTCGGTGATGGCCACGACCACCGCCAGCGGCCAGGCGGCCCGGTCGAGCAGCTCCTCCGCGTAGGCGTCGGAGCCGTCGGCGGCGGTGCCGACGTGCATCTCGGCGAAACCGCCGAAGATCGAACGGGCGGCCGAGCCCGAGCCGTAGCGCGCGAGGATCGACAGCTCGCGGTCGTGCAGGGCGAGCCCGGCGGCACCGGACGCGGCCACCGCGAGGGCGGCGAAGCCGGAGGCCGACGAGGCGAGGCCGGCACCCGTCGGGAAGTTGTTCGTCGACGTCACGATGGCGTTCAGCCCGGCGGCCGGGAGACCCCTGCTGGCGGCATGCCCACGCACCAGGTCGAGAACGCGGCTGATGCGCGTGACCGGGCTGCGGCATCCGGCCAGCCAGAATTCATCGGCGACCAGGCCCGGCAGAAACGTGACGCGCGTGTCGGTGTAGAGAGCGTCCAGCGTGACCGAGATGGAGCCGACCGCGGGCGTGTTCAGGGCGGCGTCGCGCTTGCCCCAGTACTTGACGAGGGCGATGTTGCTGTGCGCGCGGGCCTTGGCGGTGGCGCCACCATCGATGGGTTGGTCCACAGTGGTGCTCCGATCGGTTACTCGATTTTAGTCGTTCGACGGGGCGCCGCACCGCCCGGCTCGCCTGGGTGCCGCCGTCCGATCTGCTCCTGGTCACCACTTTCCCAAACTGATCCGATGATAATGGAGTGGTGCGTTTGAGACCCGGTGTGGGTGAACAACGACGCCGAAACCTGAAGTGGGAACTGTTGACGCCTGGAATTAGTGGATTCTCCCTGTTCGTGCCGCCCTACCGGGTGCAGCTCGAGGACTGGTGCGACTGGAACGACCAGCCCTGGGGCAAGGTCAAAAACGTCGTCGGCCGCAGCTTCCGCATGCGCGGCCCCGGCCAGAGCGTTTACACGCTTGCGGCGAACGCGGTGTGGCGGTTGATCCGCGACTACGGCATCGACCCGGGACAGGTCGGTCTCCTGGCCCTCGGCACCGAGTCCAGCAGCGACAACTCGGCCGGCGCGGTCATCGTCAAGGGCATGGTCAACGATGCCCTCACCGCCCACGGCATGCCGCTGCTCGCGCGCGACTGCGAGGTGCCCGAATTCAAGCAGGCCTGCCTCGCCGGCGTCTACGGCATCAAGGCCGCCCTGCGCTATCTGGCGACGGATGGCGTGGGCCGCCAGGCCATCGTCGTCTCCGCCGACATCGCCGAATACGCCCGCGGCGGCAGCGGCGAGCCCACCCAGGGTGCCGGCGCCGTCGCCGTTCTCCTGGAGAGCGAGGCCCGATTGCTGGAAGTGAATCTGGCTGGGTCCGGCAGCGACTCCGACTACCGCGTGGCGGACTTCCGCAAGCCGTTCGCACGCTTCCGCGGGCAGCCGCCCCGCGACGACGGGCAGATGCAGGACCTGCCTGTGTTCAACGGCCGGTACTCGACCAGCTGCTACATCGACGCCACCCACCACGCGATGACGGCCATGCTGGGCAAGCGCTCCGGCAACGCCCTGGACTACTTCAACGAGGTCGACCGGGTGTTCATGCACCGCCCGTACCACCAGATGCCCGCGACCGGCTGGGTGATGGCCTACCTGTTCACGCTCGCGGCCGACGAGGAATCGGGCCGGGATCAGCTGCGTGCGCACTGTGCGGATGCCGGAATCGACGCCGACCTCCTGCTCGCCGAGCTGTGCGCACCCTCACCGTTCCACGGCAATGGGGCCGATATCGGCGAGATCACCGGCGATGTCTTCCCGCTGTCGCGCCGCCTGCGTCAACACCTGCGCAGCACCGAGCTCTGGAACACCCTGGTCAGCGAGAAGCTCGGCCTCGGCTCTGACGCCATGCGAGATCTGGGCAACCTCTACACGGCGGCCCTGCCGGCGTGGCTCGCATCCGGTCTGAAGCACGCCCTGGCGGAGGGCCTCGAGCTCGCCGGCCAGGACTGGCTGGCGCTCGGCTACGGCAGCGGCGACGCCGCCGAGGCCCTCCCGATGCGGGTCGCCGCGGGCTGGCAGACCGCTGCCGCGCTGATCAACTTCGAGACCGCGCTGCAGGACCCGGTCGATCTGACCGAGGCGCAGTACATCGCACTGCACGAGGGCCGCCCGGGCGACCTTGTACCGGCCCCGGCCGATGACCAGTTCGTCGTCGACCATCTCGGGACGTCGAACGGGCCGGAATTCTACGACCAGGGCATCGAGTACTACCGCTACGTCGCACCCGTCGCCGAGGCCTGAGGCAACGAGAAACGGCCCGGACTTCACAGTCCGGGCCGTCCTATTCACTGAGTCAAGCGCGTCGGCGCCGGAGGGTCAAAGCAGCGCCCGCGAGCATCATGGCCGCGGCCATGATCGATGCGAGAGTGGTCCACTCGGACACTCCGGTGCTGGCCAGCACCTCGCTCGTGGCGGCGGGTGCCGCTGCGACGCGCTGGGCTGCAACCGGTGCCGCTGCGGCCGGTGCTGCTGCGGCCGGCGCTGCTGCGGCTGGTGCTGCTGCTGCAACCGGTGCGGCTGCGGCAGGCGGCACGACGGGCTGCTCGGCCGGCGGATCGACGACGGGCGGGACCTCGACGGGCGGATCGACGACGGGCGGGATCTCGACGGGCGGGATCTCGACGGGCGGGACCTCGACGGGCGGGACCTCCCCAACGGGAGGCTCGACCGGGGGAACCACCACGGCAGGGCCTGGGCAGCCGCCGGCGGGTGCGGGGATCAGGTCGCCTTCGTGGCCCAGGTGCCCGGCGTACCTCACCGAGTCAGCGTCCACGGTGATCGTGACGAACGGGTTTGTTTCGCTGCCGGTGGCGTGGCAGATAGTGACGGGCGTATGCCCTTGGGTCGCGAATGCGGGGGAAACCCCTGCCAGGGTCAGTGCCCCTGCTGCGAGCAGGCCTACGAGTGCCTTGTTCAATTTTTCTCCAGTCGTCTAACATTTCGGGCTGTACGCGCCGGTGGGGTAAGTCACCGGGGGCTGGTGGACGGGTCCGCGTGTGGGTTCGCATGACCGTTCCGTGCGGGCATCGGGTCGAACTCCCCGCAGAGCGGAGAGGGGTATTCGATCAATGCTTGTCCCCCATTATGCGGACACAGAGGCCACGAATGGTCCAAAGCCGCTGCCCCCAGATGTGGGCACACGGGTTCCCCAAAACGGGGTACACGCGATCCCGGGCGCGTGTTCGCCGCCCTGGAAGGAGGGGCGGCGTTGACTGGTGAGAATCCGCTGCAATCCGCCCTTCCCAACGTCTGGCGGGCGCGAGTAGGGTCGGGCCATGAAAACACGAATTCGCCTCATGTCCTGCGTCGCCGTCGTCGTTCTCGCAGCCTCGGGGGTTGCCGTCGGCGCCCTGCCCGCCGGAGCTGCGCCCACCGCACCGACGAACAAATACGTAGCCCTGGGCGATTCCTACGCCGCCGGGCAGGGCGGCGGTGACTACCGCAACGTCTGCCTGCAGAGCCCGAACGGATACCCTGCCCTTCTCGATGCCGTGAAGGGCACCAACCTGCTGCGCAATGCCAGTTGCACGTTGGCCACCACCACGGATGTCACCGACACTCAACTCTCCACTCTGAACCGTGGAACAACCGTGGTGACACTGACAGTCGGCGGCAACGATCTGAATGTCGCCGGCATCGCGGCCATTTGCGTCTCAGGGGATTCGCCGGCCTGCTCGAATGCCATCAATGCCGCCGCCGGCATCCTGTACTCCGGTCAGCTCGGCATTGCGCTGGCAGCCACGTACGCGCAGATCGACGCGGCCGCTCCCAACGCCCACACGATCGTCACCGGCTACCCGTATCTGTTCGAGCCTTCGGCGACAGATTCACTGATCAACCAGCTCAACGCCGCAACGACGGTTCTGAACCAAACGATTCAGGGTGCCGTGGCGCAGGCCGCGGGCGCCGGCGCCAGCATCGAGTTCGTCGACGTTTCCGGCGCCTTCTCCGGCCACGGAATCGGCAGCGCGGACCCCTGGATCAACATGACCGGGTCGGATGCCTTCCACCCCACCCCCGCCGGCTACGCGGCCTACGCTGCGGAGATTCAGGACGCCCTCTAGGTGTACTGCCCAGGCAGTGCAGCTAGCCGCGCAGTCGTCTAACGAATTCGACGGAGATTCTGACGCAAAGACCCGTTTATCCCGCAGGACACGGTCATTTCCGCAAAATCTCCGTCGAATTGGTGAGGCGTGGACTAGTCGTTCGGCTCCAGGAACTCGGCGGCATGGGCGATCGTCGGGATCGACGACGTGATGACGGTGCCGTCGGCCCGTCGACCGCCCTCGATCAGTGCCCGCGAGGGTGCGCCGGAGTCGCGCGGGCCCTGATGGGTCAGCGGGACCGTGACGGGCAGCCCCATCCGCACGATGACGGAGACGCCGCGCACGGCCAGCATGACGTCGACGCCCTCTTCGATCGTGAGGTTGACCTCGGTCTGCCGCACGTCCACCCGCAGCCGGGTTCCCCGGAGCGTGATGCGGAAGGTCAGTGCCTCCCAGGTCGCGGGCAGGCGCGGGTCGAGGGTGATCTTTCCGCCGTGGTCGCGCATGCCGCCGAACCCGAAGACGAGCGCGCTCCAGACACCTCCGGCGGATGCCACGTGCACGCCGTCCGCCGCGTTGTGGTGCAGATCGGCGAGGTCGACGAACAGCCCCGAGGTGAAGTAGTTGAGCGCGAGCTCGTGGTAGCCGACCTCGGCCGCGATGATCGACTGCACGACGTCGGAGAGCGTCGAGTCACCCGTGGTGATCGGGTCGTAGTAGTCGAAGTCGGCGCGTTTCTGCTCCGGCGTGAACTGGTCACCCTGCAGCAGCAGGGCGAGCACGACATCCGCCTGCTTGAGCACCTGGAAGCGGTAGATCACGAGGGGGTGGTAGTGCAGCAGCAGCGGGCGGTTGGCCGGCGGGGTCTGCGAGAGGTCCCAGCGTTCCTTCTCGAGGAACTGTGCGTCCTGCGGGTGGATGCCCAGGGTCTCGTCGAAGGGAATGTGCATCGCTTCCGCGGCGAACGACCACTCGATGATCTCGGCCTCGTCGAGTCCGAGGCGGGCGACCATGAAGTCGTACGAGGTGATGTCGACCTCGCGCAGCCGCCGAACGCTCTTGACCGCTGCCCGCAGGTTCGAGCGGGCCATGATGTTCGTGTACAGGTTGTCGTTGACGACCGTCGTGTACTCGTCGGGCCCGGTGACACCGTGGATGTGGAAGACGTCGTTGCCGTTGCCGCGCCAGAAGCCGAGGTCCGCCCACATGCGGGCGGTCTCCACCAGGATGTCGATGGCCTCGCGGGAGAGGAAGTCCTCGTCGCCGGTGGCCGACACGTACTGGCTGAGCGCATAGGAGATGTCAGCGTCGATGTGGTACTGCGCGGTGCCGGCGGCGTAGTACGCCGACGATTCCAGGCCGTTGATCGTGCGCCAGGGGAACAGGGCGCCGAGCTGGTTCAGCTCGGTGGCCCGGGCGCGGGCGTGCTCGAGCATCGCGTGCCGGAACCGGAGCGCGTTGCGCGCGGCGTTCGGTGACGTGTAGGTCAGGAACGGGAGCACGTACACTTCCGTGTCCCAGAAGTAGTGGCCGCCGTAGCCGGAGCCGGACACGCCCTTCGCGGACACGCCCTGGCCGTCGGCCCGCATGGATGCCTGCGCGAGCTGGAAGAAGTTCCAGCGGGTGGCCTGCTGGAGGGCAGGCTGGCCGGCGAGTTCGACATCCGTGCGCGCCCAGAAAGCGGCGAGCCAGTCGCGCTGCTCGGCCACGTAGTGCTCGGTTCCGGCCTCGACGGCGCGGTCGAGGGTGCGATCGCACCGGTCGGCGAGCTCGTGCGTGGGCACGCCGTTGGAGGTGTGGTAGCTCAGCGTTTTGGTCAGCCGGATGGACTGGCCCTGCTTGGCCTTGATCCGGTAGACGTGCTTGGCGATGTCGTCGCCGATGTGCGAGGACTCGTCGTACTCGTTGAGCGTCTCCAGCTGGTGGTCGGCGGCGCAGGCGATGGTCATGCCCGAGTTCGTGCAGCGGAAGCCGAGGATGTAGCGTCCGTCGGATGCCCGCTTGAAGCGGGGGCGCAGCACCCGGTCGGCGAACGACTCCGCCTTGCGCGGGTCGAAGTCCTTGCCGTTGGTGGGCTTGGGGGCGTCGTACTCGCCGATGCCGTCCTGGCGATTGAGGATCTGGCTGGAGATGACGACCGACGCGTCGGCGTCGAGCATGGTGACCTCGTACTCGAGGATCGCGAGGTGGCGTTCGGTGAACGACACCAGGCGGCGCGACTGGATCAGCACGCGCTTGCCGGAGGGTGTGCGCCATTCGAGGGACCGGGAGAGGATGCCGCCGGCGAAGTCGAGCCGGCGCTCGTAGCTGAGCAGGTCCGCGAGGGTCAGGACGAGCGGCTCGTCGTCGACGTAGATGCGGATGATCTTGGCGTCCGGCGCGTTGACGATGGTCTGCCCGACGCGCGCGAAGCCGAAGGCCTCTTCCGCGTGCCGGATCGGCCAGGTCT